>VXXH01000459.1:0-6458 GCA_009835515.1 Candidatus Poribacteria bacterium | reverse complement strand
GGTAACAAGCGCGCCGCGAAAGCGGAGATCCCGGCAGAATTAGAGGCGCAGGCTGAAGAAACGCGTGAAGCACTCGTTGAAGTCGCAGCAGAAAGCGATGACGAACTCATAGAGAAGTTTTTTGAAGGCGAACTCACTGACGAAGAAATTCAGAACGGCTTACAACTCGGCATTTCTGAGAACCAATTTGCACCGGTACTCTGTGGTGCGGCATTGAACAATACCGGCGTGCAGCAATTGATGGATACACTCATAAACGGGTGCCCATCTCCCGTAGACGTTGGGGCGGTAAAAAGTGCTGAGAATGAGGAAGAAACCCGCGAACCGTCATCAGATGCCCCAATGTCCGCAGTTGTCTTCAAAACGATTGCCGACCCGTTTGCAGGACAATTGAGTTTCTTCCGTGTTTATTCTGGCACGTTGCAAGGGGATTCCCAAGTTAGTAATTCAACGCGTAGAGAAATTGAACGCCTCGGCAAAACGACGTTCATGAACGGTAAAAATGCGATTAGCACGCCACAGGTGGAAGCAGGCGATATTGGTGCGCTCACTAAACTTGCCGCGACGCAAACAGGCGACACCCTCTGCGATAGAGATGCCTCCATCCAACTCACAGGTATCGACTTCCCGAACTCGGTGCTCTCTTACGCGATCCGTCCGACGCGTGAAGGCGATGATGAAAAGTTGATGACATCCCTCACACGCATGTCTGAAGAGGATCCGGTATTTAGAATTGAACGGAACGAAGTCACGAAGCAACTACTCGTCTCAGGGCTTGGCGACCTGCACATCACCGTCAATCGGGAGCGAATGGCAGATAAATTCGGCGTAGAGACGGATGTTGAACCACCGAAAGTCCCGTACCGTGAAACGATTCGGAGAACCGTCCAGGCAGTCCAAGGACGACACAAACGCCAATCCGGTGGCAGAGGTCAGTTCGGCGATGTCACGATAAATCTCGCCCCCTTGCAACGGGGCGAGGGTTTTGAGTTCGTTAACAACATTGTCGGTGGAGCGATCCCGCGCAACTATATCCCAGCAGTCGAAAAAGGCATCCGAGAGAGAATGGATAGAGGTTTACTTGCGGGTTTCCCAGTCGTTGACATCCAAATTGATCTCTATGATGGTAAATACCACCCTGTCGATTCTTCAGACATGGCGTTCCAGATTGCTGGTTCTATCGCTTTCGCTGCCGCTGCCGAACAAGCCGATGCGTGTCTGCTCGAACCGGTTATGAATGTTACAATCACAGTCCCTGAACAGTTCATGGGAAACATTATCGGTGACCTGAATGGACGGCGCGGACAGGTGATGGGTGTCGAGCAGTTAGGGAAAAAACAGTCCATTCAGGCAAACATCCCGCTTTCGGAGATGCTCCGGTATTCAATTGACCTCAAGTCGATGACGAGTGCCCGTGGTAACTTCACGATGGAATTTTCGCACTATGACATCGCACCGGATGATGTTGCGCAGAAGGTCATCGCTGCCTCAAAAACAGAAGAGGAAGAGTAGTAACTACTGGCGAGGTTTCAAACCTCGCCTCTCTTTGTATTTTGTAGGCGCGGTTCACAAAATATTGGCAAGAGTTTTTCAGCTAAGAACGTATTGACGCAATTCACATCAACGAATAGAGGTTTCGCAGATGGCGTATAGCGATTGGACCTTAGAAACAGTGAAGAAAGCGTTTCAGCTGGAAGAAGTTAATGCAGCCGGCATCTTTTCTAACGTAGAACCGGT
Source organism: Candidatus Poribacteria bacterium (assembly GCA_009835515.1). Taxonomy (GTDB): domain Bacteria; phylum Poribacteria; class WGA-4E; order WGA-4E; family WGA-3G; genus WGA-3G. The sequence continues at coordinate 4,721 of VXXH01000459.1, read as the reverse complement.
GGAACCGAGTGCACATCTTGCCACGGCTTTGGAACGGAACGTTCCCTTAGCCTTTGCTATGGGCACTGAAAAGGCAAAATCAGAACTGATTGTCTCTGCCATTCTGGTTGAACTCTGGGAGCACTTCGACCGCAGTATCAGTTTTTTTTCGGGGATTGACTTTAATGTTGATGCCGAAAACGGCTTGACGGGTGTATGTGATTTTTTGGTAAGTCTGTCGCCAGCACAATTCCATGTGGAAGCCCCAGTCATCCTCCTCGTTGAAGCAAAAAGGGATAATCTGACAATAGGACTCGGACAGTGTGTTGCAGAGATGGTTGCCGCCCAACGTTTTAATGTCAAAAAGGGGAATGACATTCCTCGCGTCTATGGTGCAATTACGTCAGGCATAGATTGGATATTTCTCAAGTTAGAGGGAAAGAAACTTCAACTTGATATGGCAGCCTATACAATTGAGCGATGCGACAAAATTCTCGGTATCCTCGCTGGTATGGTAGCACAAAAGGCGTGAAGGAAACGGGCAGATAACACCATCCGCCCGTTGTCAAAACCCGCTAACTATCCAAATGGAAGATCGCCATCTTCAATTCGGTCATCTCTTCTATGGCGTACTTCGGTCCCTCTTTGCCCATACCGCTCTCTTTGACACCACCATACGGCATCAAGTCCGCACGCCACTGTGTACCCCAGTTCACCATCAGATTACCAGACTCGACCTCACGGACAAACTTCATTGCCCAATCGACATTCTGCGTGAAGATTGCGGCACTCAGTCCGTAGTTCGTATCGTTGGCGAGTGCGATTGCCTCGTCAATATCATTGACACGCGTCACACCGACAGCCGGACCGAACACTTCATCACAGGAAACCTTCATTTCTGGTTTGACGTTGGCGAGGATAGCGGGTGTAACAAACTGATCCTGCTTCTCGCCGCCGGTAAGAAGTTCCGCACCGTCCGAGACGGCTTCCTGAATCCATTCGGCGACACGGGAGGCATCGCCTTCTCGGATCATGGGTCCCATGCGTGTCCCTTCTGCGAGTGGGTCGCCAGTACTGATTTGGGCAACTTCCGCCTGGAACGCATCTAAGAAATCACCATAGATTTTCTCATGTGCGATGACGCGCTGCGTTGAGATGCAGACCTGTCCTGCATTAGAATAACCGGACGCTGCTGCTGCACGTGCGACCTTTTCCGGGTCGGCATCGGGCATGACGATGAGCGGGGAATTTGAGCCGAGTTCCATCGTGACACGCTTTAATCCAGCGACCCGACAGATATGTTCACCGACATCACGGCTGCCGGTAAAGGTAATCTTTCGGACGCGCCGGTCTGCACAGAGGGTATCACCGATTTCGCCGCCGGGGCCTGTCACACACTGAATCGCTTCAGGTGGCGTACCTGCTTCCAGAAAGAGTTCGACGAGTTTCAATGCGGAAAGCGGTGTGTCCGTCGCGGGTTTGATGATAATCGCGTTGCCGCCGGCAATTGCGGGACCGGCTTTGTGGCAGACAAGGTGCAGTGGAAAGTTGAAGGGGCTAATACCAGCAACGATACCACACGGCATACGTACCGTAAAGCCGAGTTTGTCTTTGACACCGGGTGCGCCTTCAAGCGGAATCGTTTCGCCGGTTAACCGTTTTGATTCCTCTGCTGAGAGCGCAATGATTTCAGAAGCGCGTGTGGCTTCAATCGTTGCCTCGGCTAAGATTTTACCTTCTTCGCGGGTAATCACCTCAGCGAGTTCGCCTGCGCGTTCGACCATCAAATCCGCCACTTTCCGCAGGATTTCATAGCGTTCATAGCCTGTCATTCCTGCCATGATCTTTGCACCGCGTTCTGCGGTCTGAATAGCGGTTTCAACGTCGTTTGCGTCTCCTCTGGGGACGGTATCAACAACTGAACCGTCAAAAGGACTCAGTACGTCAATCTTGTCGGATTTGTCAATCCATTCTCCACCTACGTGCATTTGCATAATACATTTTTCTCCATTTCTACTTTGGCACATGGTGTGTATGGCAGGCACAAGACCTTTCCCTATAGCACACGAATGTGCCTGTTTCTTATTTTTTGCTTTTCAGTAATGCCCAAGTTGTCGTCGCTTTTCCAGCTGCATCTACAGCAGCATAGCCAGCCAATCCGCTATCCATAACATCATTGAGTTCATCTTTAGAGAGTGCTTCAGTGAAGAACCCAACTTCGTCAAAAAGTCCAGTTGCAGCAACATTGCCAGGTCGCGCGCCGATCCAGATTGGTGATTCACTGGTATCCAGTGTCCCACCGCTCGGTTTCTCGCCATCTACTTTTCCATCAACGTACATCTGAACGTTCTTGCCGTCATAGATTTTAGCGATGTGATGCCACTTACCATCAGCAATGATCGTTTTACCGTCAATACGTCCGACGTTCCCCTTGACGTGCCACATAAAGACCGGATAATCGTCAGTGTGAATCCATATATCAAGATGGCGGACATTTTCTGGTTCGGGCCAGACATCTCCGTTCCGCCAAACAACATATTGCCACGAGGCGTTTTCCAATTTCACCCATGCGACAAACGAGTAAGGATCAGCGTTGAAAACGTCGTCGTGATCAACACGGACGTAGCTATCACCTTTGCCGGGGAATTTCAATGCACCGCCGAACTTGCCGTCTTTTACCCATTCAAGGCTACCCTTGATATCACCATCGTGTCCGCTGACGATATCTTTGGCAACCTTTCCACCGTTATCCTCAAAGAGCCAAGCACTCGCCAAACCGAGTTTTGCAGCGTGTGCATTAACACCGAACCCGATCATGAGGATTAGTAAACTCAAAATGACTATGAAAATTTGCGTTTGGCAAACAGAAATTACGCTTCTCATTTCTCCCTCCTTAGACGCGGCAATTGTCAAGTGCGTCCTCATTCAATTCAACCCCTAATCCGGGTTTATCTGGAACAGTTGCATACCCATCAACAAGCGGAACCGTTGATGGCGTGACGAGATCATAGGCACGCAAGGCATTAAGCGTCATCGATGGCATGGTGGCATTCGGCATCACCGCGGCAAGATGCATGACGTAAGCGGTTGTGATACCGAGCCCGACAATCTGTATCCAGACGGGAAGATGTGCAGCATTCGAGATAGTCGCTTCGCGTTTGGCATTGGCAGCGCGTGAGTCGGGATAGGCAATAATAAACGAGTCGTTCATCTTTGCCCGAATCGCTTCAATCGGATCCGGGTTCCCGAAGTGGATTGTTATCGGCATGTCCGTCTGGCGTTTAATTTCCTGATAACCTTCAATATCCGCTTGTGGAATCGGCGTTTCAAACGACTCTATGTTGTAATTTTGAAGGTGGCGCGCAACCTCAAGTGTGCGTTCCGGTGTCTCAAACGAGTCATTCGCGTCAACGCGGAGCCGATAATCATCCGGCACAACAGAGGCGATTGCCTCGACCTGCTCAAGTACTTCAAACCATGGACGCGCCTTAATTTTGTGGAGCCGATAGCCGAGGGCGTAAGCGTGCTTCGCTTCAGCTGCCCATTCCTCTGGTGTCATGTCAATAGACCAGTAGCCGAACGAGGTTTTGTCGTGAACCTTTTCCCCCAGAAGCCGATGCACCGGAACACCGAGTGCTTTGCCCATGATGTCGTAAAATGCTTGCTGAAGGGGTGTGGGTGCCCAACCGTTCATAAACTCAAACGGATTTCTGCCGATATAGCGTTGAACGACCTCGTCCGACTGGTGTGCACCGTCGCCAATTCCGACAAGTCCGACATCGGTATGGACTTTGTAGACGTAGTCAATCTGATACAGATTACGACGCGTCATCAACTCATAGATACCTTCATGATACGGCACTTTCACTTTGATAACGTCAATATGCGTAATTTTCATAAGCTCCCCCGCGGCAGAGTTGTCAGTTAAAGAGGGAGACATGATTCAGTCAACTTTCTTTCTTAACTGACAACCGAAAGATTTTTTGAAAAAAATCGTACTGAAAACTGATAACTAATCACCACTCTTCTGACTTATTCATCCCGCCGGATCCAACTGACAACATCCTCAGCCTCGCCTGTTCCGCCTTCAACACCATCACTTCCGAACGAGATGAGATCGTACCCGTACCGGTCATGTATGCCGGGACGGATATAGATATAAGGGTTTCCCCACGGATCCTCAGTAATTGGGATCTGGATGTAGGGTAGCAGCCAATTTATAGGTATCGGCGGTGCCTCAGGTTTTTCCCAGAGTGCCTTCAAGCCTTGTTCAGTTGACGGATAATCTCCGTTATCTTTAGCATATCTATCCAGAGCGATGCCAAGCGTTTCAATGTCGGCATCGGCTTGTGCTTGCAGTGCACGTCCTGCTTGTCCGAGCAACCGAGGTGCGAAAAGCACAGCGGCAATAATCCCAAGGACGACGACGACAACTAAAATTTGTATTGATGTTAATCCTGCTTGTTTCAAATCAATTGGTTTCACATTTTCCTCCGCAATCTGCTCATACATGTCTAATCTGACATAGCACGGACAAAATAGTTATCAGTAGTCAGTTAAAGAAGTTTATGGTTCCCATAGCTGCCGATAACTGAACACTCTCACTGCGAGGCAGACTGACAACCGCTTTTAGTGTATCACATCTTCTAAGTTGTGTCAATTTAAAAAATCGCTTGACACGTCTCACTATGCGCCCTATAATAATCTACTACAAATAGAGAAAAGAATTGTAAGGCAAATCC
>VXXH01000510.1 GCA_009835515.1 Candidatus Poribacteria bacterium | reverse complement strand
GTTCTTATAAAAGAAGGTGAAGAGGTCGGCGAAGCCGCTACCCCCTACGAAGTCGGCACTGCTGCCCGTATTCTTCACGTTGAGAATTTAGACGACGGCCGCATGAACATCATCACTGCTGGTGAGTACAGGTTTCAAATTCTTGAAATTCAGGAGCATCTCGCCTATCTCACCGGGCGAGTCCGAATGTTAGATGACCCCGATGCAGAGATTGAGGCGGTGTCAGAATCACTTACCACGCGGACTGAAGAATTGTATCAGGCTTACGAAGCGTTATCCAGTCGCTTGATTTTTGCATGGCATCCGCCGGAAGAACAACCAGACGATCCGAGGGAACTCGCCTACCAGATCGGCATACGCCTGCGTATTTCGCTTGAAGAAAAACAAAATTTGTTAGAAACAATTCCCTTGGAGCAGCTCCTCACACGCGAAATCGAAATTCTGACAGATCAAAATCGGCGGATCGCCTTTCAATTAACAGCACGCAACAATTAAAATCGTTGTGATCGTGTCGCCGGAAGTTGACAGGCTTCCAGTATTGACGCGCTTGCTCCTACATTAAAAAACGTATCTGTAACGTAATAACATAATGGCACTAAAGGCTCCCGTTCATCGATTTACCGAAACCCGGTCAATCCAGATTACACGTCAGCATTTTTTATATGTTAGCAATATCCTATCGATTTTTCGACTCGGTACGGTGCCTTTCATCTTTTATTTCATTTACCGGGCACAATGGGTATTCGCGATCATTTGTGGCGGTATCGCTGTTATAACCGACCTGTTAGACGGGTTTTTTGCTCGACGTTTAAAGCAACACAGTGAACTCGGCTATATATTAGATCCAGTCGCAGACAAACTCGCTATCTCCGCCGGAATTTTCGCCCTTGTACTGTCGGAGTCGGAGTTCCCGCACTGGGCGTTTGCTACCGTTGTTACCCGGGACGTCTTGATCGTCCTCGGAAATGCTGTGTTAGCATATAAAGCCAAAATGATCACCCGCTCTAATTTGTGGGGTAAATGCACCAGCTTCTTTTTATCTCTCGCTGTGATGTTTTACCTCTTACGACCGATAATGCCGCGCTTACCCGACAATATCGAATTTTATAGCCTCTGTCTGGCACTGGTATTTGTCGCTATTTCAACCGTGAGTTATGCACACCACATGTTTCGTGTATTAGAAGAAACCCGGAATTGATGAACCCCACCACATCCACGTAATATTTAACGGAGAGAACCGTCTCATGGCTTATAAAGAACTCGCAACCAGAAAACCCTTTGTTGTTAACAAAAACTTGGGGAGTGCCGTTGAGGTTGAGCCTGATGAATTGACAACCACCAACGCTGATGGTGCCCGTGTCACTGTTCCGACGCAGAAACAGAAATACGATTTTGATCGGAACGGTTGGCTCCTAATTCCGAGCGTCTTGTCGGACGCTGACATCGCGGAGATGCACGAATTCTGCCAACGCCTGCACGAGATGCCAGAGCATATTCCAGAACCCGAACGCTGCGCACTCGGCGGACCACTTCAGAAACTCACTGACCATCCCGTTGTTGTCGGGCTACTTAACGAGTTCTTGGCGTATCCGCCTGCCGCAAGCGAGGATTGCTACGGATTTCGACTTGAAGAAGCAACGCTATCTGCCGGGCGCGCAGCTCCCGAATCTCAAACCCAATCGATCCTCCACAAAGGAAACGGTTTGTTTCGGTTACCCGGTGACTCTCATCTCTACCGGTGTGTACCCGGACGCGGTTGGAGCGGGTTAACACGCGCTATATGGGAATTGACCGGTGTCACTTCAGAAACCAACGGTATCCGATTTATCACCGGAAGCCACAAAGCCGCATATCCGATACCAGAGGCAGTGCAGCGTCTTGATTCGCCGCTCTGGGAAACGTACCAATGCCCACCGGGTTCTCTCTTTCTGCTCACAGAATCTATGACGCAGACACAGGTACAACCGCGTTTCACGCATCAGGTTAACATCTCAAATCTCTACAATACCGTGGCGAGTCGCTGGTCGAATTGGCTGCCCCATCCGCAGTTACTTGAGGCGATGCCGCCCAAACGACAAACACTTTTTCGAGAGGCTTATGCAGGCGGAAACGTTATCAATGGAGATTTTGGACAGCGCACATCTGCCTATCCCGCGGAAGTTTAACGGCACGAGGAGAATCAAATGGAAAAACAGACGGACAAAAATCAGCAACCATGGCTCGGAGCACTGTTGCCACCCGATGTCTGCGAATTCCCTACCGAAAATGCTGACGGTTTGCCAATCCCTGAGTTAACCCCAGAACAGCGATACGCTTTTGATACCCACGGTTGGTTTCTGGTGCCAGAGGTGTTTACCGGATCCGAACTCAAAGAAATGCGCGATTTCGGATACCGTCTGCACCACGATCCTGAGTCTATCCCAGAGTATGAACGGAGTCCTGTCGGGGGACCCCTTCAGAAACTGATTGATCATCCACTTGTTGTCTCGCTGCTCAATGAGTTCACCGCACATCCAGCTGTAACGAGCCCGGAATCCTATGGCTTTTCTGTTGAGAGCACGAGCCTTTTTTATCGTTCACTCGGTATGGGCGGATTCGGACCGCATAACGGCAACGGGCTGCTCCGCTTCCCCGGTGATGTCCACTATTACAACGCTTTCCCCGGCAAAGGCTACAGTCCACACACCCGTATTGTATGGGAACTCAACGAAGTCAAAAAAGGACAAGGCGGCACACTTTTAGTGACCGGCAGCCATAAATCGGTTTATACAGCACCGCCTGATATTCAAAACCCGAAGTCTGATATTTGGACGACTTACGGATGTCCCCCAGGTTCACTGCTCTTCTTCACAGAGGCACTCACCCACAGTGCAAACCCGTGGACGAATGCTGAAAATGACAGAATCGCTGTTTTCAATCTCTATAGTCCTATTGACAGTGGTTTCGCCAAGGTTTACAAACCGCATCCGAAACTCCTTGCTGAAATGCCACCGCTCCGGCAGACCCTGTTCCGCGACCGATATGTCGTGGACAACGTTAACGGTACGTCATAGCAACTCGGAGGAAAACCAATGCCTGAGAATAATAACTTTAACGAATTACTTATCCATACCTTAAAACAGATTCACGTTCGCTTGGATCGCTTGGAAGCCAAAATTGATGAGAAAACTGATAAGGCTGATCTCAAGGCTGTTGAACAACGCTTTGACAGCGTTGAAAATCGTCTTGACAGCGTTGAAAATCGTCTTGGTAGCGTTGAAAATCGTCTTGGTAGCGTCGAAAGCCGCCTTGACCGAATTGAAAGTGGCGTTGGAGCGATCAAGTGGGCAATTGGTGTTGGATTAGCCGCCATAGGTGTTCTCATGGCAGTTTTAAAGGTATTCTGATCTGGGGTCTTGGGTAAAAATTTCTGAAATGGAGTAATTATGTCCACAAAACAACCAAATGTCCTCTGGATTTATGGTGAGGATCTCTCCCCGGATCTTGGCTGTTACGGCACACCCGTCGTGCAAACGCCGAACATTGACCGACTCGCATCGGAGGGGACTCGCTTTAGTAACGCGTTCGTCACATGTCCAGTCTGTTCACCGAGTCGCTCCGCGCTCATCACCGGGACTTATCAGACACACTTCGATGCACACAACCATCGCAGCAATCGTGATAAACCTTTACGGACCGATATGAAACTCATCACTGACTGCTTCCGCGAAGCCGGGTATTTTACCTGCAATAGCCCAGGGCCCCCCTACAACCGGCCCGGAAAAACCGATTTCAACTTTCAACGTGAAAAGCCTTTTGATGGCGTTGATTGGAGTGAATGTCCTGATGGGCAACCGTTTTACGCGCAAATCAACATTCCAGACACACACCGCGTCTTTAAACCCGACCCTGAACGTCCTATTCCGCCGCAGCATGTCGAATTACCGCCTTACTATCCTGATCATCCGATCATCCGAAAAGATTGGGCACTCTATCTCGAAAGTATCCAGATTTTAGATAGGAAAGTCGGGCAAATCCTCCAGCGACTTGAGGATGACGGACTCGCAGAGAATACGATTATCTTCTTCATGAGCGACCACGGACGTGCGCATATTCGTTGTAAGCAATTCCTCTATGATGGAGGCATCCATATCCCACTCATCGTCCGGTGGCCCGGACAGGTTGATGCTGGTGTTGTCAGCGACGAACTCATCAGCGGTGTCGATTTCGCACCGACAACGCTTTCGCTTACTGGCGTTGAAATTCCCGATTTCATGCAGGGACAAATCTTCCTCGGTGGAGGCGCAGCATCGCGCGATGCTATTTTTGCAGCACGCGACCGGTGTGATGGAACAGATGACAGAATCCGATGCATCCGGACGCACCGCTATAAGTTAATCCGAAATTACCATCCCGAACGTCCCTACATGCAGTTCAACGGTTACAAGAAACAGCAGTATCCGCTCTGGAGCTTGATACCCCTGTTAGCTGCCAACGATGAATTATCGCCAGCGCAACAGCATTTCACGAAACAGACGCGTCCCCCTGAGGAATTATATGATCTGGAAGCAGACCCCTACGAAATAAATAATCTCGCGACCGATCCACATTATGAGACCGTCCGAAGCGAACTCGCCGCGCAACTTGACGCATGGATGACTGAAACGGGTGATATGGGTGAAATCCCTGAACCTTCAGAGATTACGACCTATTGGGACGAAAACATGGCGGAGAGTTTCAAGCAGGGCATGGAAAAACGTGGACTCTCAGACGATATAAGTGATGCGGATTACGTCGCATGGTGGAAGGACCACCTGTTGTTAAAGTAAGGACGTACGAAACGGAGGTTCGCTATGAACGATACGCTCTATGGGCATGGGGATGGATTTCTCACAGGGAACAGTGGACAGCGTCTCTTTCCAATCGGATTTTATGAACACCCTGCCGAGGCGGACGCGCTCAGAGATATGGCAGAATCGGGCGTTAACCTCGTTCTATGCGGCAGCGAAGAAGCACTTGACCGAGCACAGGCACACGGAATGATGGGGTGGGTCCCGTTGGGGCTTCAGTCCGGGGCGACTCCCGAATTTCAGGCGCGCATCCGAAGCCTTGCAGCACATCCCGCACTCGCTGTGTGGGAAGGTCCAGATGAAGTGGTATGGGGCTTCACCGCCTATAGCGGTCTCTGGAAACAAGATCAGTTAGCCGTGTTCCCGAATAAAGGCGAATGGTGGATGCAGACCCCGCTTGCTATCGAATACTCTGAGGAACGTGCAGCTCAGATTATGCCCAAGATGCGCGAGGCTATCGAATTCATCCGCAGCGTTGATCCTCACAATCGACAGATTTGGATTAATGAAGCGCGCGACAGCGATCTGAAATTTGTTCGACAATACATTGACGTTGTGGACATCACTGGGTGCGACGATTATCCAATTCGGGCAAGTGGTCGTCCCGCCATACGGGTCGCTGACGCAACCGACAGATGGCGACAGGTCGGCAAAGGCAGACCTGTGTGGATGGTGCTTCAGGGGTTTACATGGAGCGATTTAGATGATGGCGACACCGACATCACGGCGTTTCCGACCTTTGCTGAGTCGCGCCTGATGGCGTATGCTTGCATCACACACGGTGCGAGAGGCATCTTGTATTGGGGCTCCAGTTATATGAAGGCTGAAGGGAAGGAGCGGTTTCGGAAATCGCTTTACGCCTTAACAAGCGAACTCGCCGCACTTCAACCCTTTCTCACAGCACCGGTCGAACGGTATGTCACAGTGCGCCTAATTGATGATGGACGTACCGATATATCCCTTCCGGTTGCCGTCCGCGGTGTAAGCACCACTGCTCGCAGGATTGGACGAGACTGGCTCATTGCCCTCGTCAATGAAGATGAACACCCTCACATGGGGGTAGAAGTTGCCGGGTTGGATGCCCTCAACGGCACCGAGTTTGTAGAACTCTACGGTGAAGAGAAAACCACTGTGTCTAATGGGACGTTTGCGACAAGGATACGCCCCTTTGAGGTCAAACTCTTCGCAACACACCGAAAGTGGGAGACCGACCGGCGGGAGGGCAGAGAATTTGCAGAATGATAGGAGAAACCGATTCGGATTTGATGCACCAAAACATAAACCGATTGAAGCATCGATCCGATGGGCGGCAGAAAACGGATTCAGCTATATTGATTTCCAAGCCGATGTCCCGCCGAATGACATCGCGGCATTTGACCCAGCGCGCGTCCGTACAGTACGCGATTTATGTGAAACACACGGGATCGCTATCGGCATCCATCCGTCTTCCGCAATTAATAACGCCGAATATGTACCCCTCATGTCTGAAGCCGTTGACAATTATCTCTATGCGAATTTGGAGCTCGCTCGGCGACTCGGTTGCGGTTGGCTCATCGGGCATGGTGGTTATCATTTCGGTGATGTCGCCCAACGCCGAGACGCTGCCATTGAACGCATCCAACGATTGATCGCGCGAGCAGAACAGGCAGAAATAGTCATCTTCTTTGAGAACCACAATCGAGAGCCTGAACACGCCGAAATCCACTACATCCCCCATAACGTCGCCGAGACGCACTGGTTTTTCGACGAAATCCGTTCCCCATATTTCAAGTGGGCATTCAACGTCGCACACGGACATCTCGTGCCTGAAGGCTGGCAAGGCTTCTTAGACGCTTTCGGTGTAGAGAACATCGGTCAGGTCCGACTCAATGACAATACGGGCGAATATGAAATTCATCTCGTCCCAGGCGAAGGCACAATCGATTTTGTGGATCTGTTTACGCAATTGAATAGTCGTGGCTATGATGGCTGGTTCAGTCTCGGCTTCGGTGACGATACAGATAAGGTGCGCGTCCGAGATGAATTTGCCGGGTACTTCTAGAAGTGCTCTTTTGATTGCATCAGAGAACAAGTGGTATACGAATTTGTTTGCATCTATAGCGTCAATTGTCAAAAAAATTAAGAAAAATTGGTTTTTCCAATGTGACTTTCAACTCTGCAAGGCAATTGACTTAGAATCAGTTTTTCCATATCAACTTTGTTACTGGCATTATCGATGTCGATACCAACAAGTTTACCGTTGGCATCATAATCAAGCAGTATGCTTTCTGAAATTTCTTGACTTTCTACACTGGGTCGCTCAGACAAATTGATATACAGGGAATCAGTTTCTGGATAGTAGTTGAGTGTCATAATTTGAATCCTCGATCTGGAAAAGCATTATGAATCGTAGTCTTATCTTTGAGCGTAATAACTCTTAGATAACGTCCGCCGATTTCAGGGATTGCAGCCTAAAATCGGAATCTGTTGTGTTCTTGTGGTTCTACATGAACAGCATTCTCGACAACATAGACGCACCACTCTTTTTTTAAATAAGGCCGTTTACGCAATACTTGTTGTTCAAAATAGTTCGTGAATTTGTACGCAGTCATTTGCAATATTTTAGCACAAGCAAGGGGCTCATCTCAACCTGTTTTTGCATCTTTCCGAAATTTTCCAGATCCCCTTCAATGATTGAAAGGAAGGCGGACATATTTCAATGATAGCACACAGGATATGCC
>VXXH01000853.1:1019-7553 GCA_009835515.1 Candidatus Poribacteria bacterium | reverse complement strand
ATATTATACGACATAGATAAGGGAAATGCAAAACGTCTACGTGCGGACTTGCTCTAAGGTGCCGAGCTGTGTGTCATTATCTGTCAAAGTGTGCCAAATGACGTTTTTTGACAGGTTCTAACCACGAAATTCCCAAATCTGCTTCAACGTTTTGCCTCGCGGTGCCGAGTGTGTAGTTTCCACTTTTTCGCTGCAAGACGGTTTATGTCTTGCTAATCTGAATTGGCATTTCATCAGTCAGATGTAGTATAATTTCACTGAGGGTTAGAACAAGCAGGTGGGCAAGTTGAAAAAAAGAGGAATAAATAAGGCAAAAGGAGTTTTCAAAAATGCCGTTCCCAATTATTCCTGAAGCAAAGGAAAAAGTGACAAAAATCTGCATAAAGTATCTGGAAGCCGAAGAGATAGCGATAACGGGTTCTGAAAATGTTAGCGATAACGCTATTTACACAGCACAGAAAATCATTTTGACAATCACTTCTAAACGCCCAGAAATCCGTCGGGAACTATCAGATTTTACCTGTATTCTTGTAGCACGAGGAGAAAACGTCGCATCTTACTTAGACCTGGATGAGAACGACCCAAACTATAATCACGGCTGCACCTTATACCCAGATAAAAATAATGAGTTTCCAGGATACCTTGCATCGGTTGTTGAATGGGAAAACCAACCAGATATGGGAGTGTTTCTTCATGAGCTCGCACATGCAATAATGTATGCGATTCGCCAACTATCTCCAAACTTTTATAGTGCCTTAGAACAATCCTACAATACAAGCATTGCCTCAAAAACATGGGATCGTAATCCGAGGTCCTCGCAAAATGTTGAGGAGTATTGGGCGGAAGGGGTTAGGATGTGGTATTACATTGGAGAATTTGAATCGAGAGAGGCATTCAAGGAGTATGACCAAGGACTTACAAGCCTAATAGATGATTGGCTGTCCGCAGATGAAATTCCGAAGACATACTAACTCATAAACGCTCCTACACAATCCACCTATCACTGGTGTTGTGTGGTAAACTCCGTTTTTTACGAGAGCCTTCTTCCAGTGAAGTTTTGGAGGCGATTCTCGAAAGGAAGCAGTTAGAAAAAGCACCTACCGCCCGTTTGTCATTTTTTGGAGGTTATGATCGGATTATCCCATAATATTTAGCAATCGTACTCATCAAAAATCCATTCGAGAAGTTCATTCTCCCGGCTTTCAATATCTGCCTCACCCCAACCTTCCTCTTGGAGGATCATTTCGGCGACATCCCCTGCGATGAGAAGCCCAGTCTGGCGATAGTCATCCGCCTTTTCTTGTGGGTCTTTGTCCGTGAGTTCAGAGTTAAGACGAGGGGGTAAGAGTAGCAAGTTCCCGAGCCGATGGACGAAAATGCCGTTTTGCCAACTGTATTGGCTCCCTTTTGATTGTGGGAGTATGTGTTCGATGGAATTCACAGCAGATTCTTCCCAAATACGTTTCCACTGCACGTTATCAAACTTCTGACCGCGTTGTTCGGCGAGGTGTTCCTCATAGCGATACAACAAATAACGGAGCTCTGCCTCCCACCCGTTATAACAGTCAGTATTGTAAAGTAGATCACCGGCCGTCTCAATCGTATTGCCTGCACCAATCTTGCGTATCTTTTCAGAAATATCATCGCTACTCAGATCCAAGTTTTTCTGAATTTCACAGGCTAATTGAACAAAATCTCCGACGCCTGTCCGGGCATCTTTCCGGCATAACCCAAAAATACGGAAAGATGTTTTTTCCCATTGGTCGAGAAGTTTTCTTTCGACTTCGGCAGGAAAATCGCGCAGTATGATTGAAACCGCAAGCAATCTTGCATGGCGAATTTTGGTTACAGGTTGTCTCATCTCCTCTTGAAGTTGATTGACGGTGTTGACAACCTTCAGGAGCCAATTTGAGATTTCGACGGTCTTAGCGGTACTCGTTCCTACTTCATTCATCAAAGCATTGACAGCACCTTCTTCATTAAGAACTTTCTTGATAGAATATCGATATCTGAGTGTCGCTGCGAATCTGAGAGCTTCAGCGTCTATGCCCTCACGCAGCCCTACGGTTCCATAGAATGCCCCCCAAATCTGGTGAAGTTCTTCTATATGTTCAACCCGATTGCCCTGTCCTGCGTCAGAAACGACTTCCATGAGTCTACTTTTGAGTTTCGCCAACCAAGAGACCTCGAGTCCTCTGTTGTTTAGTACCTCAAAAACGGTATAGACGGCTTCCACATCCTTGGTCTCGTGAAGTATAAACCAGAGTTGATTCTTGAGGATGCGTAAGAGCTGAATAGGGTTTTTCCACCGCTGGACAAAAGAGTGGCATTCGTGGATCGCCCTTAATAACTCGCGATCTGCAAGCGTTTGTGCATCTGAAACCGGATGAGACGTTCCGTGTCTGAGAAAGTTGGCAAAGTATTGACTTCGATCATGATTGGTTTGTAGTAGAATTAGACTTAACGCATCGGGTTTTACAAGAAGCTCTTGAAGTTCCCGAAGCTCCCGTTCAAGGCTTGCATCTGTGGTAGGTGCGTCTGCGTCTGTCAACAACGCTTTGAGTTCTTTGGCAATCACCTTCAGCAAAATCACGAGTGTCGTCAATCGTTGTTGTCCATCTACGATCTCGATAACGTTATATTCATCCGTTCCGATTTCAACGGTTTCACGGCTGAGTCCGACAATGGTTGCCATAAAATGTGAGTTCCCCGGTCTCTCTTTAAGTTTTTGGATGTCTTTGAACATATCCTGACGCTCTGTGCGTCGCCATGAATAGGCACGCTGGTAGAGCGGAATACGGAACAGACGTTTTTCCAGCAGTTGTGCGAACGTTAGAAGCTTCGGTTGAATATTAAACAAATTTATATCCTTACTTTCAAGAATCAGATAGGCTTGGTTTTACGAAATTTTGATGATTTCTGCGGTTGTCAGGGCATTTGTGTCGAGATCTCGGACCCAAGCAGCAGTGTTTCATCGGTGATGTTTTTCACTGAACGTGACAAAACGACGTTCTTTTGTAAAGTTCAGATCCCAACGCAATCGCTTCAACGGCTTCACGCGCCGAGGCATAAGAGACTCCGATCTACTTCTGCGTCGTCGCGACGCTCCGGTGACCGGTCAACTCCTGCACCAAATAGATATCCCCAGAGTGTTCATAGACTTACTGCGCAAAGAATTTCCGCAGACTGTGCGTCGCTATTTTGCCGTTCAAGCCAGCAGCCATAAACGCGACTTTGAGCATGTTGTGCGCCGTCTGCTCCCGGTGCCAGTCTATCAAATTCGTTATCACGTCTCTGCCGTCTACGTTCACCAGCACTGCCCTCGAAACTTCACTACCCTTGACGATGTTTTTACTGTAGAGCAGATTCGTTACCGGTTAACCGTTCTGGTAGACATCCGCGACGCGTAGGAGACCGAGCGATTCGGAGACGCGCCTGCCGGTGGAGACACCTATCATAAATAAACCGCGATTGCGTCCCTCGAAAATGCCATCAAAGCAATTGGAAACACGCCTGATCTCGTCGCTATCAAGGGGCTTGTGCCTTCATGGTGCAATACCTTTCTATGACTGTCTTCTTATACTTTGCATGATAGCGTTTAATACATGATCTTGTATGCCGAACTCCGTAGTAAAAAAAGCACCTAAAGGTTCATAACTGTCAATATGAGTATTGCAGTTTGGTGTGCCACTACCAGATGTCCGTCTTTGCGGGTCGCCGTGCCACTGGTTACATATAACGATTTTATCAGCATACTGAGCAATGAATCTATTTGTAGGTTTCTGCCAACCAATTACAACAACTACCACGCCTAACTTCGTCGCAATCTCATTGTAAATATAGAGTGCATCTTTTTCAACGTTAAATATCTGAGGCTTTTCAGTCAATTCCGGGTCTTCAGGTTGTTTTTTCTCTTGATATTCCTTTTGTATACTCCGGAGAAAGTTGTCTGAATAGATGAGTGTGTCCTGTACCTTGAATTCAACGAGGGCAGTTTTCGGTCCAATTCCATCACCCTTTCTTACCATCACAGAATCTGGTAAAAAACGAACAAAACGGGATGATATATCGGTAGCGAAGCGAATGTATTTATGAATTTCGCTTACACCTGTGCTTTCCGCTCCGAACTTTGCAATCTCGTGAGTTTCGCACTCTTGGTTGAGCGTGTGAATGAAAGGAGCCTCTAATTCGCTTGCTGTTTGCGTTCTACCACGGAATGAGCTCATTATAGCTTCCTCGCGATTACAACGAACTGATTACAAATATTCGGAACATAGGTTGTCGGATAGCCATAAGGGTACAAACGCTTGGAATCCTGTACGATAACGACCATTCCCTGCAAAGTCATACCGACTTTTTCAAGACACTCGCCAACATGGGCATGAAACGGATAATACCGGCTTTGGTGCCTAAAATCTGAAACGATTACTGCCGTATATGCTCGGTGCTTTAATACCCGGATCCACTCCCTAAAATGCTCTGTTAGAACATCCAGAAACCGATCATAAGAATTGATGCGCCCAAGATCGTATGCATCATTATCACCATAATCTGTAGCAAGTCCATCTTTGGAACGCTCAGATTTTGCTTTGTGATCTGTTTTTTGGAGTATTCCCCAATATGGCGGACTGGTGAGAATAAAGTCTTGAGATTCAGCATCCATTTGTTTCATCGCCGTGAGAGCGTCCTTTGCCTCAATCCGTATAGGATAAGGACTATAATCAATTACTTTACGAATTCTCTCATTAGCAAGTTGCACCCATTGTTCATATATGTCGAATCCGGTACACGCACGCTTCTCCAGCACACAAGCAATCGCTGCACTTCCCGACCCAATGAAAGGATCAAGAACGTGCTGCCCCTCTTGCGTAAACATCCTAACTAAACGGCGAGCGTCTTCCTCTGCGAATGTAGCTGGATGTTGTTTCTTCAGGTGATCTCTGGGTGTAGCTTTGGACATCACAACGATTGACCCCTGTGATTCTCTTAGAACGTTATCCCAATCCAATTCTTCAGATGGGCGAGTTACGCCATCTACATAAGCACTTCTTGTCAATGGGAGCCATTCTCGACCACTCAAATTGTTCAACCTGTTCTTTATTTTCGTTGCCACAATTCAATCACTCCTATACAGTGGGGCTTTCAATAAATTGGTTTCCAGTTTCCAGTCCTTTATCCGCTACGAGGGCGGAGGGGTGGCAGACATACCGAGAGGTCCGCTGCGTAGTGCCACCCAAACTGGATTTATAAAGTGTATCAGATTAACCTAAATGAGGCAATCCTTTTTTAAACGATCGCACACCGACAAGCCGAGACAAACCTGCTAAGACTTAAATCGCATCGGCTGCGATACGGCGTTCTGCGCGTCAGTGTAGAGTATCTGCAATGCCTTTAGTATTCCATACGGGCTTGCACGATGCCTTGCGGATCGCCAGCGGCGCGCTTTCTTGAGTTTCTCAAAACGCAATACTAACTGTTGATTCGCATCTTCTAAGGTTTTCCAGTAAATTTCTAAAATCATGCAAAAAAAGATGGCGAGAACGCCCTCAGACCGGCTTCAAAAGACACCCGCTGTGAAGACCCTTGATTTATGCAATCGGCGGTTTATCATATTTGACCAACAACAGATTGATGGCTTCACACAACAACTCCTGTTTCGATGCCTTTCTTTCAATTTTCAGATACTCCAGCAGCGTGTTTACATCTTCATCAACATGGCACATGACGACCTTCTTCCCTTCACGGCACGCTGGACGTTTGCTTTCAACATTATTGGAAACCACCACAGGATCGGGTTTAGGATCAGGTTTCGTAGATTCCAGGGCATGCAATTCACCTTCACTCTGCTGGAGAATCGCTGTTAGATTGTTCTTAGGTCGTTTTGCCACGATGTAACTCCTCCAATTCTCTCATTACATATTTGAATAAAGCGTTAATCTGGCTCGAGGCCTTGCTATTGCGATCAAACTCTTGTGCTGTTCGTCCATCGAGAAGCGGATATTGAAACGCCACATAATCCCCTATCAGGACCGGCACACACCTCGCATCATAGATCTCAACAGACTGCCGCGCATTTTGAAACATAATACTTCTTGGATCAACACAATTAAAAACGATGTGTGCCGGGACACTTGCGTTATTGGCAACTTTCACCGTCAGCGAGATTGCCTGCAAGTCAAACATTGAGGGTCTACACGGAATCAAAGCAAGATCAACCACTTCAACAGCGGCTTCTGCATCGTCTCCAATTTTAGCACTTGTGTCAATAACAACGAACTCCGCCCCGTGCTGTTTCGCAGCATACATAATCTGCTTCAAACGTGTCGCGTGTGCCGATACAACCGACAGGTCTTCCTCATCTCGAATGTCAAACCACTTCGCTGCAGATGCCTGTGTGTCGAGATCAATAAGGACAGTCTCAAAACCAGACAGCATCGCAGCAACCGCGAGATGGACAGCAAGTGTCGTTTTGCCTGTGCCCCCCTTACGTGAAATGACAGCTACTGCGTACATATTACCTCCATTGTTTAAGTG
>VXXH01000853.1:0-1009 GCA_009835515.1 Candidatus Poribacteria bacterium | reverse complement strand
CAATTAAACACGCATGCAATTAAACAAACATATAATCATACAAACATACATGCTTAATTGTATTCTATTATACATGTATGATTGTATACACTGCGTATCATGGAGATGAAACGTTGACTTTCCCGGTTTGGTTTCAATTTAGCGATAAATAGAAAATCAGGTTCTACCTGGTTCAGCGAGGCCCACCATTCGGTTTATTTCATCCTCTAAACCGAGAATGGAAAGTACCAATATTTTCATTTTCTGGTCGTAAAACGTTAAAGGTAAGGTCTGGTCGTGAAACCGCACTATTTTGGTGTAGGTCTCTGTAGATTTAGCACAGGGGTTCACCTTGACGAACTGACTATACCTTGAAATATTCAGGTCTACTACTGGCGCAGTGCATCGTGGGGCTTATAGGGCGATCTGTGCAGCTTTGTATGTGAAAACAGCCTGCAAGCGTTGCAAGGCTGTTTCGTGAACAGAGTTGCGGTTTACGCGCTCGCCGTTGGTGTTACAGAATACGTTTAGACGATTTGAATTTCTTGAGCTTCTCAATGTTTTCTCTGATTTTGTATTAATCGCGTTTTTCAGTGTTTTTTTACGTGAATTTGCACTGAGAATGCAATGTACAGCGTATGGCGAAACAACTCTAACACTCTAACCACACTGATAATTTTAACGAAAAAGAGAAGAAGGGGTGTTGGTACACAACCAAAAAAAAGGCAGCAATATGGCTATGGTAAATTGGAGTAAAAACTAAACTTATGGCACTTTAAAACGTCTAATAATGTAGACAATGACAGGGTTTAGAGCGTTTTTGTGTACTGCCATCGGAAATTAGGGCCACCCCCTAAACCAAGATTGTGGTATAATATCGATCTACTTGATAGGAGTCTCCGATGGCGAAACGAAGAACCTTCACCCCTGAGTTTAAAGCGGAGGTCGTACTTGAGGCACTCCGCGGTGAAACTTCACAAGCGGAAGTGTGTCGCAGACACAACCTCAGCGAAGATCAGGTCTCAAAGTG
>VXXH01000774.1 GCA_009835515.1 Candidatus Poribacteria bacterium | reverse complement strand
TCGCTTTCACATCAGCATCCGAGAGTGCGACATTGAAAAATGCGATCTCATCAATAAGCCCCGTGAAAGCCTCCTGCTTGTCATCTCTGGAGCCGATATACTTAGCTCCCGTTTTAAATGGACCCGCAGCAGCATTAGATGCTTCTAATTCACCATCGACATAGACATTCACTTTTTTACCGTCGTAAGTACCCGCAATCTGATGCCACTTATCATCGTTCAACAAGGTTGTAGACCACGTATTATGCGGGATCGGTTGGGCACACTGGCCAGCGAAATTTAATTTGTGGTCCCTTAAGGTCAAGATAACATCACCGCAGGGGCCCACGATGATGTCAGACCATGCAGGGGCTGCAGGCGTTTTAATCAAAGCGACGATCGACACTTTATCCTCATAGTCAGAAAAATCGCCGACAGCAACATGACTACCGCCCTCAAATTTTAGGGCTTTGCCGAACTCACCATCAACCCATTGGGCATCAACAATCTCGCCGTCATTTCCATTTTTGGAAGAATCTTTTGCTGTACCGCCTTTACCTTCATCAAAGAACCATATTCCTAAAGCTGTGTCCGGATCGATCTTGGCAGAACTTAGACCTGAAATCATGAAACAGAGGCAGATCAGTATTCCGTATGCCCAAATTGTTTTTTTTAATCCGATTGCTCTCATCTTTTACCTCCAGTTGAAAAGTTAAAGCGGACTTATGTTTCAGCTTCAATAATGAGATAACTAACACGCTTTGCTTCCATCTTAATTGGAATCTCGATGTTGTAATTCCGGTCGATTTTATACTGTTTAGGTTCTCCTTCTTCTTCACGAACCTTGGCGATTTCAGACAATCCAGTATAATAGAGCGGTAGTTTCAAAGTCATCTGCTGCACCGTCCGCGTAGGATTATAGAGCATCGCGAGTCCACAGGGGTTGATTTGCGCGTTCGCGTGTAGCACACAATCAATGGAGCGTCCATCTGGACGACGTACGTGGATCAGGTCAGACTCCAATATTGGGCGATATTTTTTATAGAAGTCAACCCATTTCTTGACGACCGTTTTCGTCTGTTCTGTATCAAAAAGCCGAGGACCGCGATAGCACGCAATCACACCACTGCCGAAGTTCTGTGCAAGATGTGATTCGTAGTCATCGAGGTGATCACAAAGCGGCTCAAATGTTGCGGCTTGTCCACCCCCGTGATACTCCACTAACGGGACAAACATCCAGCCCATGCTTGGGGTCTTTTCGTACGTTCCATCGTAGATATTCTGCCGAGCGATTAGGATTTGACGCTCGCGGGGCAAGCTGAAATTCGTTTCGCGATAGCCCATACCGCATTTGTTTGAACCGTTGAGATAATACTGATCTGGCGAATTGATATAGATGCCGCGTGCTCGGCATTCGTGGTAAAAATTAACGCACGCTTCCCACTGACGCAACTGCGAATCCGCCAAGCCGTTATGGTGGGCGTGCGTCCTTGAGGCACACACATCACCATGATAAGGACCGTCTGTCTCAATGATATCCATTCCGGTTTTATCCATGAAATTCAGTACGCGTTGGAAATAGCCATCCGCCCATCTGCTTGCAAGACACGCACTCTGCCCAAATCTACTTCCGGGTTGCCCTGTGTCTGGGTCAATACAGTTAAACTCTTCACCCACACCTCGTGAAGCACACATCAGCGTATAACCACCAAGTTGAATACTTTTACTATGTGCATAGTCTGCTAATTCCTTCATTAGGGCGATGTATTCCGGGTCTTCGCTCTCAACATTGAATCCACTCCCAAAGGTCATAATCACCATCTCAAATCCGACTTCGGCACACTGATCAATCGCCAAATGGACCGCGTCCGGCTCAGCACTCCGAACATGCATGAGGATTGGATTCTCCGTGACCTGTGGCGCGACCGTGCGATACATCTTGCGGCGTGCGAGTCCTTTTCGCTCGCGGTCATCACTATCATGCAGAATCTCGAAGGTCCTAAAACTCTTGAAGGTCTCTCCCGGTTGAAGCAGTACTCCCGGACCGAGCGGATAGTGGCTTGTCATCAGCAATGGCATCTGATAGAGATAATCGACTTGCGTCTTGTAATCTGCATCGGGTCCCCACTGTGTTGTTTCCATTCTACTAAAGGCATAATCACTCTCGACATGTAGCCGATGCTTTTCTTGTTCATTGACCGCAAGGATTTCACAGCTTAAGGCATCCAATTGAATCGGTTTTTGACCCTCATTATGAATCGTGACCCACTTCGACAGGACCGGAATGCCTCGGTAGAGTTCATAATGCACACAAACCTTCAGAGAGTCAACGGATGAGGGTGGTGAGAACTCAACCGTCAATGTCACGCCCTCTGGTGGATATGCTGATGGTGTCGTTGAACGTCTTTTTACCCACGGATAGAGGGCTTTGGGTTCACCAACTCTATATTCGCGAAATTGAAATGCGTTCGGGTCATTGGTCAAGTCTGCAATCCAATCCGAATCGAGATAGGCGTAGTCGGGTTGTCCTTTCAAGCCACCTACCTCAAATGGGCATCCGTTAATCGTAAGTATCGCCTCTGGTTTGATGCCGCGAAGAAGACTGTTACCGGTAATTTGATTGGTATAATCAACTGTTGCGAAATTAGGTGAGGTGACGAATGTTCGCTGAATGAGGCCATTATCGAGAATCAGTTGATTGTCGGTTTCTTTTACTGAAGCGGGCTGGCGAAAGGGCTGAACCAACCAATCATTTTGCTGGGATGTGTACTGCATGTCAAGTCTCAATTCCGTTGAGTTTCAAAGTATAGCTTCAGTATAACACTGGAGAAAAATAACGCAAGAACAATTGTGTTAATTTGGCGTTGGGATTTTTAAATTGCACATTGGGTGCTTCTCTGATAAAATATCAAACTAACGATAACACACGTGAAAGGAGAAGATTTTGTCATGTCCAGTATTATAAATGTTACGCGTTCGCTAATGATGATTCTCCTGTTAATATCTGGGGGAAGTTTATCCGGTTTTGCGCAAGATGAACACACCGTCCTCCTCTACACTTTTGAGTCAGGTGCCGGGAAAACCGTCAAGGACCTCTCAGGCAACAAGAACGATGGTGAACTCATGGGACCGAAATGGGGTGAAGGTAACCCCGGTGGCGGACTTACCTTTGGAGGAAATGCTCCCAGGGATTTTGTGGAAATTCCTGATAGTGAGAGTTTAGACCTTGTTGAAGGGCTTACAGTGGAAATGTGGCTCTATCTTGACGCGTGGTCAACCGCTGGCGGCACCGGTGCCACTAAGGAAACGACCATAGGTGTCAATTTAGTAGAAATAAGGTTGTATTTCGTGTGAGAAAAATGCTGTGAAGAGGAAACACCTCTTGTATTCAGCAACGCAAGCTCGATTTCGCACTCGTCTCGGAAAATGAGAGTATACCCGCAGCGGATTACGCTTTAGCCGTCAACGCTTATATCAACTTCCATTTGGCGATTAGACCTGATGTCAATGTCATCATCTTTTTTATCGACGCAGACGCACCGACAGGCGCACGGCTTTATGCCGAAAACAAAACAACACCAGCGATCTATCATATACCACCAGAACTCTATACAGAGATTGATGCTTACGTCAATCCTGAACTCTTTATCGTTTCGACACCACTGTTATTTGATATGGTCAAAAACGGCAAACTTCACAGGTCTATATTTGAAGAGATTCAAACATATCATAACGAACAAGGGTGCATTGTCTTGGGAATACACGATGCGAATTAGAAAAAGACCGTTCCGCTCATTCCAATTGGTTGTGGGGTATACGGGGGTCGTCGCAGCGATGTTCGGCATGCCGAGAATTACAGCCACATTTTTTGTCCGTCCTCCGCCGTATAACCCTGACGAGTAGAGGTAATAGTCAATAAATCTGACCTAAAAGGAGTATCGTATGATCAATATGCTGAAATCACATTTACTTTTTCTTTTTATTCTCATGTGTCTATTTGGGTGTGGCGAGGAAAGCATGGAAGGCATTTTATATGACCTTGCATTCACATCACCTGCACCTGATGTCGCTATCACAGAAGTGCCACCGGAGATACAGAAACAGTTATGGGGCGATCGTGATGAACTTATTGAGACACTTGCATGGGCGTTGCCACAAGGTATAAAACACAATGATTTAACCCTATCCAATCTTTATTTTGAGCAGCTATGCCTGTTAGACCAACGGCTAAAATACTACACGAAATATATTGATGCAGGTGGCATTGCGGTTATAGGAAATGAGATTGTTCCCGATGAAGCCTTTTTGATGGCGCGTGAGATTGTCTTAGAGATGACATCGAAGCATCCTGAAATTCGGGATATGTTATCACCTGAAACCGGACACTATCATGTGCTTGTCAATGATCAGTATGGTCATCTGCGTGAGACCCCTGAACCACCACATTATGAACCGGATATTCCGTATGCGTTATCGCACTGTGGCGGTCGATATACGTATTGCGTTTCGACTATCAGACCCTTGAGCGAAGGTCGGGTGATGTGGACTTTTGTTCATGAGTTTGCGCATGCAATGCATTCAGTCATAGAGGAATTGGATACAAGTTTTAATGATAAGCTAAAGCAGGCTTATGAAAATGCTATAGAACAAGGCATTTGGTCAGGGATGTATGCAGAGGAAAATTATCAAGAGTATTGGGCAGAAGGAGTCCGAATGTGGTTTTACCATGTAACAGACTTGCCACGCCCGCCAACACAGGGATGGGTAACGTTTAGGACGTATGAAGATTTTGCTGAACGTGATCCGATGTTGGTAGAACTCATCCGGGGCTGGTTTCACGAGGCTACATTTTTCGGACGTTATTGATAGGTGATGCCTTATGGCAGCGAACGATAGTTTTATTCTCAGGGTGTTAGCCATCACACAACTCGGTACACTTGAGGTAGAAGATGGTTATGAATATCAAACGGCATCGGCACTCGGTTCGTATGAATCACACCTACTGTATCGTGTTGGCAACCCACCGGCGACGGAAGCATTTTCAGCGGAATGGAGTGCGTCAGACGCGGATGCGCGTACGCCGATAACGCATTTCGAGCCAGCAGCCCCTGTGCAAGACGTTGAAGCAGATGCTTTGAATCCGTTGGTTGTCTCAGGGCTGCTGCCACAAGAAACAAATGCGACATGGGCATGCACGGTTGTGATGAACCAGCCAGATGGTTAAGAGAATATCATGAAAGATAGACCGCTTTATCTTGTGCTGAGTCGAGAGGTATCACCACAACATTTGTGGCAGATATGTTGTTTAGGTCGCATGTATTTCACGGAATATGAGGGTGAAGATCGTCATATTCTGTTGATGAACAGTTTCAAACATCCGATCGACGACATCGACAGAGCGGAAGGCAATGAGCTGTGGACAGGCGACCGAGAGAACGCGGATTATACAATTCTTGACGAAGTGATAAACACGCCGCGTTCGTGTTACTTGATCCATGAAAGTGTCTCGGCAGAGCAGATGGAAATGTTAAAATCGACCTTTGAAGTTGTTGAAGTGTGTTACGAGAAGAAAAACCGATTTGGTATCGCTTGTGGTTATTATCAACAGCCTACTGGCGATGTGCCTTTTCAAGTCATAGAAAAATGGAGTGTACAAAAAAATGGCAAACGCAAGTGATAATTTCCTGTTAAGGGTTCTCAAGCCACCAACGGAGAATCCAGAAGACCCGCCTATTATTGGCCCGTATATCCGACTTGGCAGTAGCAGCCAAAATGTGTCTGTAGTCTCAGGGAAACGATATGCAGTCAACTATGTTTACAGGGTTGGCAGTCCTGCGGAACGTGCGTTTAGTTCTGAGATTGTCAAGGCTGCGGGGCAACCTGTAGCGAGTCCTGCGACAGCAGCTGATCTAACGTTCACACCAGCACAGGCTGAAATTGAATATGTTGATCCACAGACCGGACAAACGATCCCCTTTGGCCCTGAGGAAGATCAGAACGGTGGTGCGTATGGAGTTGCACCAGAAGTTGCCGAAAATACAAACTACGACGGAACGGTTCGGCTCGGGACCCCGACGTTATAGATTATGACAACTGTTGATGGGCGTTATCTCCCTTTTCTATCGTTGCCGGACTTAGCAGTTTCACCGCCGCGTCCTGTCGGTGGTGAAACCGCTTGTATTGCGTTGATCCCGTTGTTTTTCGACGCGTATACGAACCCCGAAAACATTATAGCGTTCGCACGCTCGGCGATCTATTCACGGTGTGCATGCCTACGGTTCACGGATGCGGTTGCCGAGAATGTTGAAGTCAAATTTTTCGTGGACTATCTCACTCGACATAAACTGAATCCGATTTTTGAGGCGAACGGCATTGAAGCGTCGGATATTGTTTATTTCTCGGCACTCCCGTTACCCGATGTAGACATGGGATTCTGGGCGTATCTGTCGAAAAAGACGATTCCTTTCTGGTTTCCGGTTTTTTCGGCTTATGACGCTGTTGTGGTATGGGATGCGGATTTACTGTTTCTGCCGACTGCCGAAAAAATATCATTTTTCAAGGGTGTGAAACAGTTAACGACACGAGGCATTGGATATATCAGGCGGTACGCCACAACAGAATGGGATTGGAAGACGCATCTATCGGACGCTACGAAACTCAGCGATCTGAAGGTGGATGCGCTCATAAAGATGGTGGGTGGCCCTACATCGTTTGAGACGGTGATTCATCATATCGGCGGTGTGTCGATCTACCCGGCGAAGTATTACCATGCGACGCGCCCGGATTTTATTACATGGATGCATCGGCGTGCGCCGTATATCGGGGATGATGAGGTCTGTGCGTTATTCTATTCCGAGAAATTTGGAATCCGAACGTATGATATAAGTGAAGAGCTTGATGTATCAATGATCGAATATATGGGCGCAGTGCTTGGAACAGAAGCGACGTTGTTCCATTGCACACCTACGAAGGGAACGGAAGATTTCTTTTTTCAGGTGATGCATGCTATAGCAGGAGTCGAAGATGCCTGATGATGTGAAGATACCGCCAAAAATAGATATTTTTGAACCGTTGACGGCTAATAAAATTGAAGGTGCGTTGACGATAAATCGTGGCGAAAATCGGAACTACCGCTATCGGTATATATCAGGTGATCCACCGTCTTACGCATTCTTGATGACGTGGAAAGCAGTCGGCGATGATCCACCATTGACAGAGACAACCCCTGTGCCAACAGCTATCTTTACACCGGAAAAGCCGTTGCCGGGTCTCGACTGGCAATACGGTGTTGTGAATATAGCGTTTCCTGACAATGCTCTATACGATACGATTATCGGTACAATTTGGATATGTCAAAGGGACAGACCGAACATACCGAGCAGAATTCAGCGAATTTACGAGAAAACGGTGTCACATGCACGCGATCGTTCGACACCTGATCAAGAATTATATCTCGATGGTGAAACGCTTGAGTTTTTTGCTCTATCATCAATAGAAATTGATCTGACAGAATACACCAACGGAAATCCGAAAATTATCTCTAAACCTGATTTTCTCTCACTTGACGGTACATTCCTTATTGGCAAAATGCCAGCAGACGAAGAGGACGAAGTATACGAGATAAAAAT
>VXXH01000187.1 GCA_009835515.1 Candidatus Poribacteria bacterium | reverse complement strand
CCTCAATTATTGAAAGCCGCTTTGATGAACCTGAACCCGGTTGGCTCGGAAAGTTTCGGATGTCCGAACCGTTGATCGTCGGATTTGGAAAAGGTCGCCTTCCAGATTTTCCCGCGGATCCAGATATAATCCTTGATATTATTCCTGTTGATTTTGTTGTGAACGCTATGCTGGCAGCCGCTGAAGCGATAGCGAAACGCGGTGGTATTGAGGTGTATCACGTTGCAACTGGAACACAGAATCCTCTTTACTTTCGCGGTATCTTTGAGGCGACTTACGAGTACTTCGTCAACTATCCGATGTTGGAAAATGGGAAACCGATCGCGGTGCCAATATGGCAATACCCAAGTTTAGAGGAATTTCAACGGAAGTTGGATAGCCGTATGCGTCTGGCGAATCTTGCCGTTTATACGCTCGGTAAGCTCCCGATGCGTGCTGCGAAACGGAAACGTCGCCAACTTGTGCTTAAGCAGAGCGGTATTAAGGCACTCCTGCATTATATTCGAATTTACGCCCCCTACACGCGGACGAGTTTTGAATTTGAGACGCAAAAGATGCAAGGACTTTACGAGACACTCTCTCCGACGGAGCAGCAACAGTTTAATTTTGATGTCTCACAAATCCATTGGAAACGGTATTTTCAAGAGATACATATCCCCGGTATCAAACGGCATGTATTGAAACTTGAAGATGGCACAGAGGACGATTCGGAGGCGTAAGTAGGATATGCGACCTGAACGGATTGCCCCAAAAACGATTGTGGATCTGATTAAGACACAGGCATCGCGAATTCCTGATAAAGTTGCACTGCTGATGGCAAATGAGGGTGAGTGGGAACAGTATACCTATGCGGAAACCTACGCGCGGTCGCGCCGGGTTGCGTGGCAGTTGTGGCAAAACGGTTTGCGCAAAGGTGACCGTGTTGTTCTCGTCTCCGAAAATCAACCTGAGTGGTGTATCGCCTATCTTGCCGCTGTCCAGATTGGTACTGCTGTCGTTCCACTTGACGCGCAAACACCTACCCGCGAAATTTTAGCAATCGCCGAGTTCACCGATGCCAAATCAATTTTAGCCTCTGAAAGTGTGTTAGAGCAGTCTGGTAAGGCATTGTCAGCGGCAGGACGGGGTCTACACAACATCAATAAAAACTGTGAAATCGTGGGGGGCAGTACTTCGGATGCTGAGATTCCAACCGATTTCCCTGATGTGGAAGTCACACCAGATACCGTTGCATCAATTATCTTCACGATGGGTACTACTGTGGAAGCAAAAGGAGCAATGCTTACGCACGGTGGTTTTATCTCTAATGTGCAGGCGGTTGCGAAAGCACTCCCACCAACGGACACAGAACGCATCCTGTCAGCACTTCCACTGTATCACGCCTTGAGTTTTTCGTGCAGTCTATTGATGGCACTCTACAGCGGCACCACGGCAACCTATGTCAATGCGCTCCGTCCGACAACGCTTCTGAAGACGATGCGTGAGGCGAAGACGACGGCTTTTATCGGTGTTCCGCGTCTATTTCAAATGCTCCAGAGCACGATTGAAAGGCAGGCGGCGCGAGCAGATACACCCGGTGAAACGTTAGCGGAAAAGGCGCAGGCTGTTATGGGGGGTGAGATTCGTGTGCTCGTCAGCGGAGGTGCTTCTCTCGCCGATGCCATCTACGACGGATTTCAAAAGTTCGGTATGACGCTTTACCAAGGCTATGGCATGACGGAGACTGCCCCTGTCCTCAGTGTTAATCCTTATCTAAAAAGCAAGCGCGGGTCGGTTGGTCCGGCAGTGGAGGGTGTAGAACTTCAGATTCAAAACCCAAACAGTAACGGCATCGGGGAAATCATCGCTAAGGGACCGAGTACAATGAAAGGGTATTATCAGAACCCTGATGCGACAGAGAAAACTATCCGCGATGGATGGCTCTACACGGGTGATCTCGGTTATATGGACGAAGATGGCTACCTCTATCTTACGGGGCACTGCAAAGACATCATCGTTCCTGCCTCTGGAAAGAATGTCTATCCTGTTGAATTGGAAGTACTCTATCGGGAGAGTCCTGCTATCTCTGAAATATGTGTTGTCGGTATCCCATACGAAGGTGGTTCGGATACTGCTATTCACGCTGTAATTGTGCCGACGGCATCTGACGAGACGACAAAAACAGAGATTCATGAACACCTTCAAGCGTGTGCAAAGGCGTTACCGAGTTATCAGCAATTTCACAAATTCCATCTTTGGGAGGATGCACTACCGAAGGCTGCAAACGGTAGTATAGACCGAGAATGTCTAAGGTGCAGTTTAGAGGCACATATTAAAGAGATGGAGCGTCTGCAGGAAGATTCCGCAGCAGAAAGCGAGGCTGCAGGCGTACCGAGAGCGGATATACCCGAAGAAATTCTCTCTACGCTCGCGAGATTGGCACGTATGCCGACACACCAGATTCGTCGAGAAAGCCGTTTGGATACCGATTTAGGGCTTGATTCCCTCACGCGGCTTGATCTGTTATTGGTCCTTGAAAACAGACTTGGCGAGACAATTCCGGATGCGCTGCTCGCTAACTTGGAGACGGTGGGTGACGTTGTTGAGTTAATCGAGACATTCCATACAGACGCTGCGCGAGCGGGAGATGAATATCGCGAAACGAAAAGACCAGAGTTTAGACAGGTACCGCGATGGTACGCGCGTGCCTTTCGTTCCGTGATTACCGGTATCTACAGAAACTATTTTTCGCTGGAGTGCCAAGGGCTTGAACATATCCCGCAAGGGAGACCGTACATTATCATGCCGAATCACACAAGCCATCTTGATACTTTGACGGTGATTACGGCTCTCGGAACCAAGGCATACCGACTCTGGACACTCGCCGCGCGGGATTACTGGTTTGCTACTCGCCTTCAAGGATGGTTCGCACGGACATGCCTCAACGCACTCCCGATAGAGCGGGAAGGCAATTTCACCGAGTTCCTACAGGACTTAAGAGCCGCAAACGAAGTAATGGCACTCAATAACGGTCTGCTTATTTTCCCTGAAGGGACACGTTCGCTTGATGGCAACCTTCAACCTTTTAAACCGGGGGTACTGAGTCTGCTTATTTACGGTCCCAATGTTCCGATTATACCGGCGTATATTGAAGGCACTTACCACGCGTTACCGAAGGGTCAAAACTTGCCTAAGAGACATCCAGTGCGTATTATTTTTGGCGAACCGCTGACCTTCCCACGAGAGAGTTGGAGCAGTCAAGATGGGACACCGATTGACCCAGACAGATACCAAGAGTTCTTGGACTTGGCACAAAACCGAGTTGCAGAACTTGGAACGATGCTAAGACAGCAAAAAGACGCTTAGAAAGGTTTATCATGTCGGTTCCAGCCCCGAAAAAGACAGCTGCATTTTTCGATGTAGATGGCACTTTATTGAAGTCCACAATTGTGCATTGCTACATCTGGATACGATCTTCGCAGATTCCGTTCTTTCTAAAACACTTGTGGCTCATCGGGTTTCTCCCCAAAATTGTGTACTATCTGATTTTGGACAGTATAAGTCGAACCCGTTTCAATCAGGTGTTTTACCGTAACTATCGTGGGAAGAATGCTGCCGAGATTAAAGCGTTGTCTACAAAGATATTCGAGGCTTACATTCGTCCCAAAATTTTCTCCGAAGCGGTATCTCAAATTCAAGTACATAAGGAACAGGGGGCAGCTGTGGTCCTCGTAACTGGATCGCTTGGTTTTATCGTCCAACCGATTGCGGATTATCTTGATGTTGATTCTGTATTGGCACCGCAACTTTGTGAAGAGGACGGGCAGTTTACCGGTGAACTCACAACCGCACCTCTCATCGGCGACGAAAAAGCGAAAGCGATGCGAAATTACGCCGATCAACACGGAATTTCACTCGAAGAAAGTTATGCTTACGGCGACAGTCAATCCGATCTTCCAATGTTAGAATGTGTTGGAAACCCTGTTGTCGTGAATCCATCAAAATCACTTCGCCAGAAAGCAGCTGCATCTGGGTGGGAGATGCACGAATGGCTTTGAATGGCTCTCGATTATCAGCGTGTAGCGGTTGTGTACTGCTTTCTGCCAAAAACCATTCCGGAAACCGACGGCTGACGGCTAAGAAAAAAGGAGAATAATTATGAATGTGAGACGTTATTTTGAATCTATGTCTGAACCCAACGATACGATGTTTGTTGAAATTGGGGATAGACACCGATTTACCCGTCGTGGGGACGATTGGGTTAAATTCCGCGCGGATCTGATTGAACTCTTGGAGCAGACGATTTCTGAGGAGTTGTCTCAGGAATTCGAGGCAGCGACCGAGGATTGGGTTTCAGAGGGTTCTCCATAGATAAGACGCAAACAAGCATCAAGGAAGCACACCCGTTATGTCAAATACAATCACTAATGCACAAGCATTAGAAGCGGAAGGTAAACTCGCCGAAGCCATCCAAGCCTACGACGACATCCTCAATACAATTGACGATGCGTCGACGCTTGCACTGGCTAATTTCCGACTGGGTGCTGTTTATCAAGAATGGCGGGAACTCTTCACAGCACAACGGTTTTTCGCCCAGGCGCATCAACTCGACCCAAGCAATACCGACATCCGGAATGCGATTGCCGAACTCAATCAGTATTTTTCGGAAAATCGAGAAGCGGTTGCTGATGAGATGTCCCGCAAAAACAGCGACCAGATTGTGTCCCTCTTTCGTATCGCTACCGGGATTAAACTCCTGACGATGGAGAAACCCGTACAAGCCTACCCATTGCTAAAAAGTCGAACCAAGATTTTCCCGAATGCCGCCATGGCGAAGCATCTCCTCACCGATATCCAGATCACGGAAGATGAGCGAAACGCAGCGATCAATTTCCTATTAGAAAGGGATTGGCTTGTGAGTACCGGCGCGATGCTTTACACTATCACAGAAAAGGGGTTATATAACTTTTATATTGAACTTGCGCAGCTGCACATCGCCAACGCTGCTTGGACAGAAGCGGTAATGTGTTATGAGCAGACGTGTTGGCTGGATCCAGAACAGCAGTATCCGCGTTACCAACTCGTTCTCTGTCACGCCGGAGCAGAGACATGGGACAGAGCAGTTGAGATTATCGCGGAACTTTCAGGAGAGGTGCCAGCAGCGGTGGACCCTATCGTATACTATACTGCTGTGGCGCAGAGTTATCACCATGTTTATCAAACTACACAAGACGAGGAAACGAAACAGAAAGTGATTGAAGCGTGTGAGGCGGTATTGTGTTTGGACAAAAAGGCGAAGGAGATTTCAAAACTCCTCGCCTCCTATCAGGGGAAAAGAGTGTGGTGGCGTAGGTAGCGGCATTGAAACATCACGGCTAAAATAGAGAAACTCGGTTGACAAAAAGGGATGCATCTGGTAAAGTATCACCATATTTCGTGCCTTTTTTACGCGGACTTCCAAACTACACTCTAATACTTGTGGAGGAGAAAGATGGCAGCACGTTTAGCAATAGATGGCGGAACGCCCGTTATTGCCGAATCTATACCCGGCGGAATGCATGGACCCAGTGTGATTGATCAGCGTGAGATTGACGCTGTAACCGAGGTCTTGCGCAGTGGTAAACTTTTTCGGTTCGTTGAGGATTCAAATGTAGCCAGTTTTGAGAGCGAAGCAGCCGCATATCTCGGTGCCAAACACGCCTTGATGGTGAACTCAGGCACCTCGGCAATCATCTGCGCGCTCACCGGTATCGGTATCGGACCGGGTGATGAGGTGATTTTACCGGGTTACACCTTTATCGCTACTGCTGCCGCTATCGTCGGCGTGGGGGCAATTCCGGTCATCGCAGAAATTGACGATTCACTCGGTTTAGATATTGCCGATGTCGAAAGGAAAATTACACCGCATACCAAAGCCATTTTACCGGTACACATGCAAGGCGTGCCGTGCCGTCTTGAGGCGATTGTCGAACTTGCCCAGAAGCACAATCTGCAAGTTGTTGAGGATTGTTGTCAATGTGTCGGCGGGCAGTATAAGGGTAAGTATGCTGGAACTTGGGGGCATGCGGGGGCATGGAGTCTCAATTACTACAAGGTGATCTCTTGTGGAGAAGGAGGACTCGTCTTTACCGACGACTATGATGTCTATGAGCGTGCAGCGTTCGCTGCGGAACCCGGTCTACCGATGTGGATGAGCGATTCTGAGTGGCAGAACAAACCCTTCTCGCGGCAGTGCTATCGAACGAGTGAAATTTTAGGCGCGATTGCCCGCGTGCAACTCTCAAAGTTAGAGGACATCTTGGGGCATACACGCCGACTCAAAAAGGCATTCACGGCGGAACTTGCCGAGGATCCGAAGGGTTATATCCGGCAACATGTAGATGATCCGACCGGTGAGTGTGGTATAAGTGCGGCGATTATTGTGCAAGACGTGGAACTCGCGAAGAAGTACGCCGATGCGCTTAGGGCTGAGGGACTCAACGCTGGCACCGCTTACAACGAGGGTTTCCCTGACCGACACATCTATACCTATTGGGACTCCATCTTATTCAAGCATTCACCCGACGCGTCAGGGTATCCGTGGAAGGATCCGCGCTATAAAGGAGATGTTGAGTATTCACGGGATATGTGCCCACAGACATTATCTATCTTAGGGCGTGCGCTACGGTTCGGGTTCCACGTGAATATGCAAGAAGAGCACGCGCGATTGATGGCTGCCGCGATTAATAAAGTGGACGATGCTCTCGGATAATAAAGATTCTATTCTGGTGAAGTGGGAATAACATAAGTGCGCCGACCGATTTCGGTGAAACCTAATTTTTGCGCGACGCGAAGCGAGGCGAAATTGTCTTCACCGCAGCTCCAAGCTGGCACTTTACCTCTCGCCTGAATCTCCTGGGCGACAAGGGCTGCCGCAGCGGTAGCAAATCCTTTTTCGCGCCACTGTTCAAGTGTGGAGACACCGATGTCGGCATGCAGGTCGGTCTCTGCATAAGTATGCGCGATGGCAACGATATCGCCATCCACAACGGCGCCAGCGGTGATGCCCTCTGTTACCATCGCCTTGTGTGTTTTGTAACCGTTGCCTTGAACTTCTGCAGGGGCTTTTGTCAGACGTTCGACATCCGCTAAGGTTAGAAGGCGAACTGTCTCGTTTGAATGGCGGTGGACAGGTTCTAAAAGCGCGTGACAGATATCGCCGTAATAGCGGACAGTTGTGTCTCTGTCTGCTTCAATAAGGGCACCGAGCGATGCAGCGCATGGGGTGTCAACGTTGATACAACCCCAACCGTCGGTTGCTTTTAACAGTTGCCACAATGCGTCAGCATCGGTTCCGAAACCACACGGTTCATCCGCACAGTACGCATCAAAAACGAGAGCTGCGGTAACATCTGGCAGCGTGCCAGCGATGTAGGCATCGCACATCCCCTGTTTCAAACGGGCTGCAGAAATAACCGTCATCGGGGTATCACCGAGGACCTCAGATAGAAAGCGGCATTCTTGCGGTGTGAGTTTAGTCATTTAATAGTTGTCAGTTATCAGTTGTCAGTTATCAAAAAGAAAACGAGTCTCTACATGAAAACCGACAACCACAAACCACGTCTCCGAGATAGAAAATTATAGGAATTGAG
>VXXH01000347.1 GCA_009835515.1 Candidatus Poribacteria bacterium | reverse complement strand
CTCCGAAGAGTTCTAGTTCGATCAACCCTCCATCTGATATTGAGAGTATTCCAGGTATCCGCTTGTCAGGTGCGGAAGGTAGCCAAAAATCACCGTAGTTTTTGATTTCTTCTTTGATTCTCATTTGTACCTTCTCCTAAATTATTCGGATGTTAAGGGTTAGAGCACGTAGAGAGTATTCTTGCGGATATACGTCAGACGCAAGTAAGTCAATACGTAGGCAAGCATACAATCTGAGAGACTGCAAGATGGGTTGATTTAGTGAGGTAAAATATAGCTGCTCAGAAAATCTACTGCTTTGACAATTGGAATCCCTTGATATGAACCAAGCGAAAGCAGATGTTGATCTCCACTGATAATCATATCAACTTCCGCCTCTATAGCACAGGCAATGATAATGTTATCATCAGGGTCGTCAGGAACAGCATTAACAGTAATTGTTCCGGGTACTAAGACCGCAGACGTTCCGAGGACCTCAAGATATTCAGCGATATCAGCATCTGATAGGTTATTTTTTTCTTGAATACGTGGGCGATGCACAACTGCTTCAAACTCTTCCAATATGAAGGGAGATATTGCGAGCTCAATTAGACCGATACGCCAGAGTTTCACGATTTGAGCTGGGTGCCCGTTGGGTCGGATAATCGCACTAATATGCTGGTTGGTATCCAGAACGATACGCATCAGGTAGACAATTTACGCCTTTTACGTATTTTCTCGGCGCGTGCCTCGGCAATTGCTTGTTCAATATCGTCTTGTGCTTCTTCTTCACTGACACCTGGCACTTTTTCCCATATTCTGTCCAATACCGAGAAAGCTTGCTCTCGCTGTTGAAGCATCTCTTGATATGCTTCGATTGGAACAATCGCGGCGAGTGGCGTGTCGGCGCGTTTGACTATCAGACGATCCCCGTTTCGGTAGACTCCGTCGAGCAATTCACCAAGCTTCTGATGTAATTCCGTTGTTGAAATTTCTTTCCTCATTGTTTTCTCCGATTAGTATTATTAGTGTACAAAGCGGGAAGTGTATTGCAAAGTATATCATAGATTCCGAGAAAAATCAAAGGTTTTGGGCTGTCTAAGGTTCCTGACTCGCCAATTTGACATCTCCGTGAAAATCTGTTATACTCTGCAGCATTCAATTCACAGGAGTTATATATCCATGTACAACTTAACTGGAAAGGTCGCCTTAGTGACGGGCGCGGGAGGCAAAAACGGCATTGGTCGCGCGATTGCGACACGCTTGGCAAAAGAGGGTGCCGATGTCGCTGTGAACGACATTACTGAGCATCCCTACGCCGCAGATCAGGCGGAGTGGCACGGATTACCCGATGTCGTGCGTGAAATTGAAGCGATGGGGCGACGTGCTATCAGCGTCGTTGCAGATGTTTCGGATGCTAAACAAGTCGGTGAAATGGTTGACAAAACCGTTGCACACTTCGGTAAAATCGACATTCTCGTCAATAATGCCGGAACGATGGCTGGTAAGGATCGTGTGCCTGTCGTAGATCTGACTGAAGAAGATTGGGACAGAGTACAGCGCGTCAATGTGAAAGGCGTATTCCTCTGTTCACAAGCGGTGGCACGCCATCTTATTGCACAGGGAACCGGCGGCAAAATCATCAATATGTCTTCTGTTACTGGGAAACGAGGGTCGGCGCGCTTTGCTGCATACAGTGCCTCAAAATTCGCTGTGATCGGTTTCACGCAATCGCTCGCGTGTGAACTCGCACCCTATCAGGTCAACGTAAACGCCATTTGCCCTGGGCTTGTGGACACAGAACGCGTCACACATCTGGCATCCGTGCTAATGCCCGGTCATCTTCCGGCTGATGAACAACTCTCGGAATACACACGCCAATCCGAAGCAAATGTACCCTTTGGGCGACTTGCCGAGGGAGCAGATGTTGCCAAGATGGCAGCGTTCCTCGCCTCAGACGAAGCCGCCTACTTGACAGGGGTTTCCATCACCGTCTCAGGCGGCTCCGTGATGGACTAAGAATTAACGCAGAATCCGCTGGTCGCTCAGGTCTTTTCCGCCGACGGTTTTGACGATAGACGCGCCACGCCACTCCTTGACTTCGAGTTCATGAAAAGCGTTGACGATGTTATACTGCGTCGGTAGGTCTTCCCAACGCGCTTTGTGGAATTGCACTGTCCCTTCACCCCGCCAATGCTCCTTCACAACGCGGTTCGGTGTACTCGCAGGCGTCAGCACAGCGTAGGCAATGTCGGCAGTTCCCCATTCACCGGTTCTCGGCATGTATTTATAGTGGAGCGTGCCGGTAAGCCGTTGTTCGCCAGTCGTCTGTTGTGGTGAAGGGGACGTGGTTGGTATTGGAACCTGTTCCGTCGCTCGGACGTGCATGTCCATAAACTTAAAGCCGAGCCAACTGGCAGTGCAGTGTGTTTCACCGTTGAAAGTTAGCGGTTCTGGCAGTTCGCAATAGATTTTGGAGAAGCCCAATTCCTCGCGTCCGGTCAAAATCGGATCTGTCAAATTTTCCCAGAGTACTGTCAGAAGCGAACCTGTCGCTCGGTCTACTTCACCGTCGAAGACCGCAGGAAAGCTGACCCCAAGGGTATTATAGCCGCGTCCTGCCAACCATTCGATTTCTTTCATATAGCCCCCGGATACGGATACAACGGGTTCGCCGTTAAGCGAGAAACCTGGGGGTAGAAAAGCCTCAAGTTGTTCGTTATTGGTCAAGAAACTCACTGAAACTGACATTGATTTCGGGTTATCTTTACATTCAAATTTTCTGCCATCAGGTCCGTATCTCGGGCCTGTCCTCGGTCCAAAGTGGGTCGGCATCCGGTACATTGCTTTCGGATCGAACTTATATCCCATCTCATTCCTCCGTGCTTCGAGTAATATATTTCTATTGTATCAATATAGCGCGGAATGTCAAGCCCTAAGTATAGGCATACCAGGGCTATGTATCTCTAAATTCTACTATAAATGACCCTGAACGGCTTTGATGCGGATATGGACTTCATGCCAGAAATATGATATAATACCTTCCAATACAACTATGTCTCCAAGACAGAATAGGTCATCTCATGAAAACGCATAAAAAGGGGAGCATTGTTCTCCTCATTCTTTTCCTCTGTGGGAACATCGTAAACGTATTTGCGAATGGCACTCACGCCGCACCAGAAAAAGAATCGACTGAGCAGATAGCCGCCGCTCGTCCTGATAGCTATGCACCACTCGGTGTTATGGGAGACCATGGGCACCGGGCAGGAGAGATGATGTTGTCATACCGTTCCATCGAGATGGCAATGGACGGACTTCAAGACGGGAACGCCATCTCAATCGAAGAAACACTCGAAAACTACCTGATGGTGCCCACCAGGATGCGGATGCGAACGCACATGTTCGGAGCGATGTTTGCTCCGCACGACAGGATTACGCTCATGGCAATGATGAGTTATCGGAACAACTTCATACAAATGAAAGGTGCACACCTCCACAGTCCCGGAGGAGACGGGCCCGTAGGACACCATCACATCATAGGAGATCCGTCAGGGACGATCGCCGGATTCGGGGATATTACACTTGCCGCCCTTATTCCCCTGATCAACGCAGCAAACACCCATCTCCGCCTCAACGCCGGTGTCTCTATACCGACAGGATCTATTATTTCCGCAAGAGGCGCGTACACCAGCAGCACCGGAGTAACCGGCCTTCACTACCCGATGCAGGTGGGGTCTGGCTCCTTTGAACTCAGACCGGGACTCACCTTTGCAGCAACACACGGTGCTTGGTCTTATGGTGCCCAAGCACGCGGTGCGATCCGGCTCAACAAAAACAAGCGAGATTACAGGTTAGCACCCACTATCGGTTCCACGCTTTGGAGCGCACGCAGAGTTAACGACTCTCTTAGCATTTATCTCCGCGGTTCATTTGAAAGTTGGGGTAACGTTACCACGTTCACCTCGGAAAAAGAGATGAAATCCCACGATAGGTACGCCGCACTCATCGGAACGACACGATCTGAGTATACATCTCCGACGATGGATCCAAACCTTCAAGGGGGAAGACGCGGAAGTATGTCGGCAGGTGTAAACTTCATCTTCCCCGACAAACCCGGCGGAATTTTGGCAGGACAACGGTTCACTTTTGAATTCCAGATGCCTGTCTATCAAAACCTTGACGGACCGCAGATGGCACTCGACGCAACAACCCTTCCCGATTGGCGGAATTTCATGCTACTTCACTATATCGACTGGACAATCGTCGCCGGTTGGCAATACCCTCTTGATCAGAATCCCGATGGAGCGCAGATGAAACTCGACTGGACAATCGTTGTGGGTTCACGCAATTTCCTGTATCTTACCGATGTCTATATATCCGAATTCGACTGGATAATCGTTGCCGGTTGGCAATACGCTTTCGGGTTATGATAAATGTTTTTTACCGGCACTCCACAAAATTGAAAGGATAATCTGGCTATCTATGCGCATAAAATACAACACCTACACAGCATTAATAACGCTCATCATCACGGCAGGTCTCGTAAGTAGTTGTGAAAGAATTCCGACACAGGTTATTATCACGGAACCTGTCGAAAAAGTCGCAGTCGCCGTTATCTCTGAAAAAGATCGGAGTGGTCTAACTGGCAAAGCCACGTTCGCGGAGATGAATGGAGCAGTTCACGTCAGGATTGAGATTCAGAATGCTGTCCCCGGTTTGCACGCA
Source organism: Candidatus Poribacteria bacterium (assembly GCA_009835515.1). Taxonomy (GTDB): domain Bacteria; phylum Poribacteria; class WGA-4E; order WGA-4E; family WGA-3G; genus WGA-3G. The sequence goes on along the minus strand of VXXH01000347.1, from coordinate 2,924 downwards.
GCGCATCTCCATATAGGTACTTGTGCTGATGTGGGACCGCATTGGCATCCCATGGGAATACCAGCAGGCACAGTCGGCGTACCCATTGCCGAAGCGACACCCGATATGCCGCCTATCGGTGTCGGTGAAATCGGTAATATCCGGGTCAACGCGGACGGTACAGGCGTTTTAGAATTTACCACACCGTTCTGGTCTCTTGGCGGTGCCCTTGGCACGGACATCCTCGGCAAACTGGTGCTTATCCACGAAACAGGCGATACTTTCCAGACCAATCCGCACACGCACCATACAGGCGTGCATACCCATAATATGACGCAAATGGAAATAGAGATGGTGGCAGCCACGCATACCTGTACACTAACAGTGCTCGGTCAACAGATCGACTTGGAAATGGAACACCATCTTCCCGGTCAAACGATCAGTCCGCATAGCCATGAGCCGTTGGAGCTGCTGTTTCGCTGCTTCTTTACGCCTGAGCAACTGCTGGATCTGGCATTTTTGTCTGTGATTCAGATGACGGAATCGCCAGCCTATCAAGCGTTTTTGGAAACCGACCCGACCCGTTTGGCTGCCTACCATGAATTCTTTCTCTCTAAGGGCGCGCCCATAGACCCAGATTTTTTCACAAATCAATATCGGCAGACTTTCCTCACTGAAACCCCTGAAGAATTTGAGCAGGAGATGCGGATGCGGTTGACGCACCTCTACATTTCATCCGGCATCGATTTTGAGAACCCCGCAGCCCTACTGGGTTACAACCAACTCCTCATCACGTTTCTGGATGCACGGACGACTGCCTGGATGTTAGGCTATTTCCAAGGGGACGATGTAGCGTTCGCTGAGTGGATTGTTTCGGTGGTTAAAGAGGGACAGGTTAGAACAGGTGGCGGCGCTCGCATCACTTGCGGTGTGATTGAATTGATAGAATAAAATTATATTTTTTGTAGGAGGAACTTCCCAGTCACGACCATCCAATCAAAATGGTTAAAAGGTTGAAACTGAACAGCCCTATCATTCTTGGCAAACTCCTTGAATTAAACACAATGTTATGCTATCATGCCACAAATCTTCAACGGAGTGAGCGTATGAAAATCAAAGATATACAGACAGTCCGAATCAATGTGCCACCGCGGGACATCAAACGCACGGAACCGCGCCGTGAATCGTGGAATGCCCATGCTGAAGTCGCAAACCCGATGTCGCGCTACCCGCAATACAAACGCCACCGTTCCAGTTGGATGCCGAAGTGGGATACCGTCTACGTCAAAGTTACTGCCGAAGATGGGACCTGGGGGATAGGCGAAACCTCGTTCGGCACACCCGTTGCAGCGATCATCGATGAACACTTCGCACCAATGCTGATCGGCGAAAACTGCTTCGCCGTTGAAAAGATTTGGGATATGATGTTCCGTATGTCCAAACCTTACGGTTCACAAGGTTTGACGAGTTGTGCGATCAGCGGTATCGACATCGCGCTGTGGGATTTGAACGGCAAGATTAAGAACCAACCTGTCTATGAGCTGCTGGGGGGTCCCTTGCGTGAGAAAATGTTCGCTTACGCCACGGGTAACGATACGGATTGGCAGTTGGAACTCGGATTCAAAGCGGTGAAATTAGCGTGTCCGTACGGACCAACAGACGGTGAATGGGGTTTGAAAGAGAACGAAAAACTGGTGGCGAAAACGAGAGAGACCGTTGGCGATGATGTTGAGATCATGCTTGATTGCTATATGGCGTTTGATGTCGATTACACCATCCGCTTGGCACACCGACTCCGTCCGTATCGTCTCAAGTGGATAGAGGAGTTCCTTATCCCCGAAGACATTGACGGTTTAGTGAAAGTCAGAGAGGCTGTCGATTGGGTGAGTCTGGCAAGCGGCGAGCATCACTACACCCGCTTCCCATTTCAACAGATTATTGAGAGACGATGTTTGGATATTTTGCAACCGGATACCTTCTGGGTAGGTGGCATCACCGAATGCGTCAAAATCTGTCATCTCGCAGACGCTGCAGGACTGACTGTTATCTTCCACGGTGGTGGTCTCCGACAATCTGGACTCCATCTTTCTGCTGCGATGCCAAATACACCTTGGGTAGAATACTATCTCGGTGTCCCACCCGGTGTGCCGTTGGAGGAGACAAAGTTGTTTGAAGGCGAAACGCTCCCGACAGATAGTTATATCGCTCCGAACAACGGTCCTGGACTCGGTTTGCATATTGAAGAGGAGTGGTTGACACCGAGAAATCCGCGATAATATGCTGCGCTACATCACTTTTTTTCTCTTGCTTTGTATCGGCGGTAACACGGACGCGCAAGTGCTTATTGATTCGGTTATCGCGGTCGTCAATACGGATGCTATCACGCGCAGCGAACTCGAAAATGAATTTCGTATCGCTGCTATCATAGCGAAGCCTCGTGCCGAGGCACCGACATCTGCCGAAAAACGCGCTGTGTTAGAGACTATCATCAACCGTAAATTCGTCTTACAAGAATCGGACCGAATCGGAATTGTGGTTGCCGAGCGTGATGATGAAGTTGCCGGAAAGATTACGGAGATTCGCACAAGGTATGCTTCTATGGCAGATTTCCAGAGCGTTTTACAGCACTACCAGTTAGAAACCGAAACCTTGAAGATGTGGGTTTATGAACAGCTCGTTTACGATGAATTTTTCCGGCGTAAATTTTTCAATGCTGTCAACAGTGCAGAAGTCGAAAAATTAGCCAAATCGCACTATGATATGAATAGTGCCGAATTTGTTGTACCCCCCACGGTCACTTTCAACTCGCTCCTTATAGTCGTTCCTACAGATCTATCAGAAGCGGAAGATCAGAACATGGTGGACCTGGTACAACAACTCAGTACACATTTGCAGCAAGGGAAAACATTTGAGGCGGTGCGTAAAACTTATGAGACGCAGCTGAC
>VXXH01000016.1 GCA_009835515.1 Candidatus Poribacteria bacterium | reverse complement strand
AGATATAATTGTATTCATAAGATTTTAGTCGTTTAATCTGGTTATTTCACTGAGAGGGAACTTGCGTTATAGATAAATTATGAATGCCTTAAAAGATATCCTTCAGCGTTGTCATCAACGACACAAAAAGCCGCTTCGCCAGCGAAAAACAAAGGCGACACCTGCGTTGTACAAAGGGCTCCCATATCATTTCATGGTCTATTGTGCTTGGCGATGTCCTGTGAGACTCTATGAACTCGAGCAGGCAGACATCTCTTTCATGCCTATAGGACGCGCACCTCAGCACGACCACGGTCCGCTGGATTTTGGTGGTGAACGGTTCTTGAGCCGACAACGCTTAACGGATTGGAATAGCTGGGTATGGCACAAATCATGGGGAATTCAGATCTATACCGGTACGCCTTCAGCACACGATGGCGCGCAATGGCACGACATTGATTTTAAGTATGACGCGATTTGTGCTGCCCCGGATGCTGTTCTTGCTTGTATTGAGGCACTCGTTAATTCTGTTGCGAGTCCACTATTAACGCTGACAAAGTCTGGTGGGCTGCGTTTTTCTTGCAGAGTACAGGATTATCTCCATCAAAATACTGATGAAGCGAAGCGGTATATCTATAAACACACACCGACAACAGAAAATCCATACCGTCGCGATGTATATCTTGAGATCCTTGGCAATGAGGGATACAGTCGCTGGGATGGTCGCTATGAGATTCTGCTTGGAAATTTATTAGAGCCGCCTATCATTACTAAAGAGGTACTCTTTGCCCCGATTGACGCACTTCGCGCTGCGCTTCAGGACTCTGCGCCGCCAGCAGAAGGGGCGTTGGCACCGAGTCCGAGATCGGTGCCTGTTGTGCCGACGTACTTCGATTCGCACAACCTTAATCTGGCAAAAGAGGCGTTTTTGAAGCGCGAGTTTTCTTATGTCCAGGAAGAAAATGACGTTCACTACTGGAACCGCCCGGGCAATAACGTTGGAGATGGGCGCGTTTTGTTATGGGAGCAAGACGGGGTGGTGTGGGTACGCGCGTCTACATCTGATGAAGGACTGCCGATGGAGGCGACACACATAACAGATGTCTGGGACGATACCGGTATTCTGCCATTGCTGCCACCTACTGGACTACCTGTAACGGATAATGTGCTTGACGTGCGGGAAGGGAAACTCAGTCCGTTGGCGGTAAAGCGTCCGGATCCTATGCTGCAGCAGGAACGTGAAAACAAGGTTTACGGGACCCTTGAAAAGAACGCCGCTGAGATGCAGCGTGTTTTCAATCGGGATGTCCGAATTCTCGGACTTATCGCCGAGACAGGGGCAGGGAAAACCTATGCGGTGGAATCCTATGTCCTCAACGGCGGTGCGATCAGTTTCAGCGGGAAATCCGTGGTAACAAAAGAAGCAGAGTGCCGCTTTCAAAATCGAGACTTACCCTCGGTTGCCTACAGGCGAGCCCGCGGATACTTGTGGGAACGAGTGAAAGAGATACCGGTTGAGGAACGGATGGCGACCCCTTTTCAACGCGGTAATATCTGTGAGGACCCGGAGCGGTGTTACGAGTTTGAAAGAAAGGGCGGGAATCCAGATGAAAGTATTTGTCCACAGTGTCCAGTTTATATAGAGTGTCAGCAGCGCGGCTATTTGTCGCAACCCGGCACACTGCAACGTGCCAAAGCGCAAATATGTAACCCAATGCGACTGTTTTTGGATCCCCAAAACTCAGAAACGGTGGAAAAAATACTTGAGCAGATAGATGACACAGAGCGGCTCTGTATCATTGATGAAGCGTCAACGGATAGGCTATTTATTTTCTGTCGTGTATTAAAAAACACATTGGAAGCGTGGTGTGTAGACTGGCGAGGAAGTGCCTTAGGGAACTTTGGGAATGCCCTATTAAACGCATTGGAAGTCAAAAGTGGACTTGATGGTGATGGTGGTAATGCTGTCGGTCGGATCCGCGCAGTGGTACAGGCATTTGAAGGACAGAAAGAGACACTCATTCAACAGATGTGTCAAGTCAATACAACGGGTAAAGTGGTGCCGCGTGAGTTTGTTGATGACGAAACTGGCGAAACCTTGGCACGTTTTAGTATTGTGTTTGAGAATGAAGCTGCTGCTCACATTCCCTTAGATACAGACGCTGCAGATAAACTTGCGACAAAAGGGCTGCCTGTCTTTGAACTTGATACCTTCGCATTGAACGAGGACATGAAAATACCGATGTCAATGACACAAGCCGTTGCGCTGGGCATTTTGGATACAGCGACCGTAACAAAAATCAAGGCATTTCCGACAGTTTATAGGCATCCAAATTGGACGTTTTGGCATCAACTGAAGCGTTTCTTTGAACATTATCCACGGGATGCTGATGCCCCGTTGTTATGGTCTGACGAAGAGATGCGGTTCTGGGTGCCACCGGTGTTGCCTCCAACGGTCAAGCGTCTTCTGTTCATGTCGTCAACGCTCTCCGAGCAGGATCTCTATCGGGCATTTCCGGGTGAAGAGATTGAAGTCCACCACATCAAACCGACGGCGTGGGTCGCGGGGAATCGGGTTTTTCAGATTCGCACAGGTATCTATCCACGACAAACAATTTTAAACTACGATACCGATTGGGACGTTCTGGGTATGTCTGAGATCGGACAGCGCTTTTTTCTTGGTATCCAAGCAGAAATTGAGAGGGACCCAAGCGTTAAGCATGCGATTATCACCAGCGCACCCGTAACACAGCATTTACAGAGCATCGCAGCAAGGGAGAATGTCTGTTTCGTAACAGGTTTCAAAGAGGTAGAAACACTACAAGACACCGCTTTTGAAACGGCAGAAGTGGTTTGGATAGTTGGGGCACCGTATTGGTCACCAGGTCTCACTTGGCGGCAATCACAGATTTTGTTTGGCAACGCCGAAAAACCGCTCTGTTATGACGGAGCAGCGGAATTTGGTAACTACAAAGACGAACGCATCCAGGATGTTTATGAACGGAATGCTGTCGGTTTATTTCGACAGATTGTCGGTCGAATCGGATTGAACCGTTTACCGAACAAGACGGTGGTGCTGCTTTCGAGCATGCCATTGCCCGACATCACCAATAGACCCGAAACCCTCCTTTTTGACTGGGAAGACTTTGAGGTTGCTGGCGGGTTGAGCAAACTCCCGGAGGTAATAGCCGAACGCGAGCGTTTTGAAACAGAACGCGACAATCTCACTGCGGAATCTGATCGCGAAAAAGTGGAACAGGTCATGGGAGTCTCCAGCAGTCAGGCGAACCGTATTTTGATGAAGTTCAGAGGCGGTAAACGCCTTCGTGTCCTGTTCCGTGACCAGATTTTCTCAATGCTTTCCGGCGGTGAGAAAAAAACAGCAGAACTCATTGATGCGATTGAGGGGCATCCGGGTTCCATCAAAAACGAACTCAAGCGTCTTGTAGATTCTGGTGAAATCGTGAAGGTTCGGCGGAGTATGTATGCACTGCCGCCTTCGTCTGACTCGGAAAAAAAGTAATCCCATCGTAAAACCACTTCGGACCCATCTCCCGCATTATTGTCAGCCTATTAATAACATCACACGAACGACTGCTGACTCTCCGAAAAAACTTGAAAACGCTTTGCTATTTGTGCTAAACTAAAAAATTATTACACGCTATAAGGAGAACAACACATAATGCCAAAGTTTGGTGTAAATTTATTACTCTGGGCAGATAAGTTTGATCGAGAAACTGCAGATCTGATTCCGAAAGTCGCTGAAATGGGTTTTGATGGTGTCGAAATCCCTATCTTTGACCCAGATACAGTGGACATCCCGTACACCCAAGCACTACTGAAGGATACCGGTTTAGAGACCATCGGGTGTAACATCATGGGTGGGGATAGGAATCCGATTGACGAGGACCCTACTATTCGAGAAAACGCAAAGACCTATCTTAAACGCACAATTGAGATCGTTGCTGAATTGGGTGCCGATACGCTCGTTGGACCGATGTATAGTGCTGTGGGTAAACTCGTGGGGCGCGCCAGAAACGAACAGGAATGGGACTGGTGCGTTGAAGGTATACGAGAGGTCGCTGAATTCGGCGGAAAACACGGTGTCACCCTCGCGAGCGAACCGCTCAATCGGTTTGAAACCTACTTCGTCAACATCGCCGAAGACGCTGTTAAACTTTGTGAAGCGGTGGATAGCCCGTCCTTCAAGGTACATCTGGACACGTTCCACATGAACATAGAAGAAAAGAATCAGGCAGATGCTATTATTGCGACGGGTGATTACTTGCATCACATGCACTGCTGTGAAAACGATCGTGGCACGCCCGGCACAGGGCTTGTTGATTGGGATGGCGTTTTTGGGGCATTGGCAAAGGTTAACTATGACAGATGGCTCGTGATCGAATCGTTCACGCCGGCTGTCAAGGAAATCGCCGCTGCGACATGCATCTGGCGCGACATCGCACCAAGTGCCGAGAACCTCGCGATAGACGGTCTCGCCTTCCTTAAACAGAAAGCAGCTCAGTATCTGTAAAACAGTCAACCATTCAAGAAGGAGGGATGGAGATGCGTTGCGTCAAATTGATTGGGCTGTTCTGCACAATATTCTTTGCTATCCTTGTAACAGACGATGTTGTGGCACAGCGGACAACGGCAGAAGAAACAGAGGCTAATAATCCTGTTGAGGAGACACGATTTCTCAGCAATATCCGGCAACTCACTTATGACGGGAAGCGCGCTGGGGAAGGCTATTTTTCTGAAGACGGCAACGCCCTCATCTTCCAAAGTGAACGTGAACCGGATAACCCGTTCTATCAGATTTATCTGCTAAACCTGCTGACGGGTGATACGCATCGCGTCTCAACCGGTGTAGGGAAAACAACTTGTGCCTTCTTCCGACCGGGGACCGATGCGGTGCTTTACGCCTCGACACACCACGACGCTTTCGCGAAAGCAAAACAGGAAGAAGAATTGCAGTTCCGGGCATCTGGGCAAGAGCGTCGCTACAGTTGGGATTACGATGAAGCGATGGACATCTTCTCGGCACATCGGGATGGTAGCAACCTCAAGCGACTGACAGATGCCCCCGGTTATGATGCTGAAGCTTCATATTCGCCTGATGGCAAGCGCATTGTTTTCTGTTCACTTCGAGACGCATATCCTAAAGATCAACTCTCTCCGAAAGATCTGAAGCAGCTTGAAGTTGACCCCGCCTATTTCGGCGAAATCTATATCATGAATGCCGATGGGTCAGATCAGACTCGGTTGACAGACTCACCGGGCTACGACGGCGGTCCCTTCTTTACACCGGATGGGCGGCACATCGTCTGGCGACACTTCACACCCGATGGCAGCCAAGCGGACATCTACACGATGCGGATAGATGGCTCCAGTGTGCGACGACTGACCGATTTCAAGAGTATGTCGTGGGCACCGTACTTCCATCCAAGTGGTGCTTACGTTATCTTCGCTTCCAACAAACTCGGATTTTCCAATTTTGAGTTATATCTCGTTGATGGCAGAGGTAGACACGAACCGGTTCGCGTTACCGCAACTGATGGTTTTGATGGACTTCCTGTCTTTTCTCCGGATGGAAATCAGTTGTGCTGGACCTCGAATCGGAACAGTCAAGAAGTATCACAACTCTATCTGGCGGACTGGGATCACGCAGCAGCACTAAAGGCTATTGCCTTGGCACCAAGAAGTCATAATTTACTTCAGCATCCGGTGCGAACGGTTTCCAATGCCGAATCCTCGAATAAAACAATGAGTATCCGCCAGCACATTGAATTCCTTGCTGACGATGCTTTGGAAGGTAGAATGACCGGCTCCGAAGGTGCGAAACGTGCAGCGGAACACATCGCCACGCAGTTCACACAGCTTAATCTCAAACCCGTCGGTGATGAGGCGAGTTATTTTCAAGAATTCGAGTTCACCGCGGGGAGGCGGATTATAGCGGCGGAGAACCGCTTTCATATCACACGCCAGATGCACGGTTCTGAGCAGGTGATGGAATACAGCGTGGAACGCGATTTCCAACCGCTCTCTTTCTCGCGGAACGGTGTCGTTGAGGGTGAAGTGGTTTTTGTCGGGTATGGGTTAACCGTCCCCGGTGAGTTAGGTGAGGGTTATGACGCTTATGCCGGTCTGGATGTAAAAGACAAAATCGTTGTTGCCCTCCGCTATGTGCCGGAGGGTGTTGAACCCGAACGCCGCCAACAATTGAATCGGTATGCAGGATTACGTTACAAAGCGATGCAAGCGCGTGAGCAGGAGGCAAAGGCGTTTTTTGTTGTTGCCGGTCCGAATTCCCCGAACGCAGGCAAGTTAATTCCGCTTGACTTCGATAGCAGCCTCGCGGATTCCGGGATTGTCGCCGCATCCATAAGTGATACTGTGGCAAATGCGCTCTTCGCACCCTCTGGTAAAAATCTGAAAGATGTTCAATCCGGACTGGATGTGGAAAACCCACACTTTCTCGGACAATTTCCGTTGCCCGGTGTCAAAGTCAAAATCGTGGTTTCGGTTGAGAAAGTTAAGAAAACTGATCAGAATGTGGTCGCGCTTCTGCCACCGTCGGAATTAACGGATGAAACCGAGTATATTATTGTAGGCGCGCACTACGATCATATCGGTCACGGTGAAATCGGATCACTGGCTCGGAAAGGCGAAGAGGGACAGATTCACAACGGTGCAGATGATAACGCCTCCGGTACCGCTGTCGTATTGGAATTGGCGACCACGCTCAGTGAGGCATACCAGAAATACCCCGAAAAGTTCCGCAGGGGGATCATCTTCGCGCTCTGGTCGGGTGAGGAACTTGGACTTATCGGTTCTACGCACTTTGTCAACGATCCCGTCGTTCCTTTAGAAAAGGTGGCGGCATACATCAACTTTGATATGGTCGGACGGCTCCGTGAAAATAAACTGATCTTGCAAGGCGTGGGTTCATCTTCTGTGTGGACAAAGTTGATTGAGAAACGGAACATTCCCATCGGTTTTAATCTAACACTCCAAGAAGATCCGTATCTGCCAACGGATGTGACTGCCTTTTATCCGAAAGAGGTACCGGTGCTGAGTTTCTTCACCGGCGGGCATGAAGACTATAACCGACCAACCGATGATCCAGACACACTCAACTATACTGGCATAGAACGAATCGCGCGTTTGGCACACGGTATCGTTTTAGACTTAATCAGTGCTGAAGAACGTCCGGCGTACGTCCGAGTGGAACGGAGTCAGTCAGAGGAAGGGAGTCGTGATACGCTCCGTGCATATCTGGGGACGATCCCGGATTATACTACGGAAGGCACGGGGGTCAAGCTCTCTGGTGTTCGCGCAGAAGGTCCCGCAGATAAAGCCGGTTTAAAGGGCGGTGATGTCATCGTTGAATTTGGTGGACAGAAGATTACTAATATCTACGACTATACCTATGCACTTGACGCTGTGAAGATTGGCGAACCTGTCGAAGTTGTTGTGCTGCGAGAAGGAGAACGGGTAGAGTTAACAGTTACGCCCGAAGCACGGAACTAAGTCTGGCGGCGGACTGTCGGGGCTCCATCACTCATTTATAGATCAGAGGACAGGCAGGTAACAGCGCGTTACCTGTCTTTTTTTATAAAATAACCCAAGTTGCTACCTTGAAATAGAA
>VXXH01000501.1 GCA_009835515.1 Candidatus Poribacteria bacterium | reverse complement strand
GAGAATAAGCATTTTGCGCGTGGCAGAAAAATCGCCTGCGGTGAGGGTGTAGAAGTAAATTCCACTGGCTACTTTGTCGCCGACCTCATTTCTGCCGTCCCAATAGATTGCTTTTGACCGGCTTTCGTAAACTGCGGCGGTCTGGTGTCCAACGTCGAGTCTGCGGACGACACGCCCACCTTGATCATAGATGGTCACCGTGACGAAAGCATCTTTCGCCAACCGATACGGTATCCACGTTTCCGGATTGAACGGGTTCGGATAGTTCGGCAGCAATTGGGTCTCTTTGGGAACCAACACGGACAAGAGCTGTTCTAAGAAGCGGATACCCCTTTGCAGCTTCGGATCCGTGAGAGTTAATCCGTGTGCTTGGGCCAACCACCCTCGAACATCAGCAGCGGTAAACATTTCAAGGGATGTCGGATGCAGTGCGGGTGCCGCTTGTATATCCCCGAGCGCGCCCGCGACGAGTATCAAGTCCTGTACGTTGACAAAACCATCGCCATTAACATCTGCGGCGTTGGGGCCGGATTGCCCGAGGCGTCCGGCAACGAGTACCAGATCGGAGATGTTCACGACTCCATCCTGATTAACATCATATTCAAGGAACTGTGTGGAAATTTCGTTGATGACGATCCCGATACCAGGGGTGCTGATGTCACTTTTATCTCCATAATAGGTAAGTTGATCCTCTGTTAAGTTCGCGTCCACAGCAGAGATCCAGCCTCCTGCTTGGGTGCCGTCAAGTGGGATGCTATCAACATAGCGGCGAATCATTGAGGTCCGGCGCTCGTCTCTGGTTCTACCTCTATTTTGCCCATAGGGTAGTTGCCATTGTTGCACATTACCCTCAAGATTTCCAGCCTCATCCACCAAGTTCCCTTCATCATCAATAAGTTGTATATGGAAGCCTTCCGTGCTGAGAATTATACCCCACAAACTGACGGGTAGGTCCGTTCTCCATCTGAGGTCGTAAATCTGATCTTCAGTGAGATTCTTTGAATTTTCAGAATCCTCGTCTGTTACTACCAGAACAACATCATTTGGCCAAAGCCTCGGCGCATCACCCCAGAAGTCGTCTTCAAAGGTGATTGTTGCATTCACTATCGGTTCAACCGGAGTCGTCGGTCCGGTCAATTCTGGTGAGTCTACATTCTGAATTATCAGCTTCCATCCTGTGAGATTGATGATGTCTGGCCCCGCATTGTGTAGTTCTATCCACTGCGGTGGCGTAAAGCGTCTTTCCGAACCAAACATAATCTCACTGATACTGATGACGCTCTCTCCCTGAGCGGGGCGAGGAGACACCTCTACAGTCGGCGGCGTTTCGTCTACGTCAATAATAGTGATAGCCACCGTGATGGTATCGGTGCGACCGCCATCGGAGACAGTGACGGTCACCGTGTAGGCGTTCTTTTTTTCAAAGTCGAGGGGTGCCTTGGTTTTCAACTGTCCGGTGGTGCTAACGATGCTAAAGGAGATCGCATTTAGGCCACCAAGTGTATAGGTCAAGGTATCTTCGTCATCGTCTGTGGCGGACACGGGAGTACCAATGTTTACGCCGGCAGGTGTGTTCTCTTTGATAAAACGCGTCGTGCGATTTCCCGCAAAAGCAGGTGCGCTGCCCTCATCTACGTCAGTGATGGCGATGGTAACCCTAATGGTGTCAGTGAGAATGCCATCAGAGGCTCTTACGGTCACCGAATAGGAATTCTTCGTTTCGTAGTCAAGTGCGGCTTTGGTTTTCAGCTGCCCAGTGGTGCTGTCAATGTCAAAAGCTGCTGCATCCGTGCCACTGAGGGTATAGGTCAAGGTATCACCGTCGTCAGCATCTTTAGCAGAGACGGCTTCCCCAATATGTACCCCCGCGGGCGTGTTTTCAGGTATAGTGCGCGTTGTGCTGCTGCCTCCTGCGAAAACGGGTGGGGTGTTTTCATCAATGTCAGTAATCTTGATAGCGACACTGATGGTGTCCGTGAGGGTGCCATCGGAGGCGATGACGGTGACAGCATAAGCGTTCTTTTCTTCGTAATCAAGCGGTGCACTGGTTTTCAGCTGTCCAGTCGTGCTGACGATACCGAACGACGACGCATCCGCGCCATCAAGCGCGTATGTCAGGGTGTCACCATCCGCATCCGTAGCGGTGATAGGGCTGCCGATGTTTCTACCGGCGGGTGTGTTTTCGGGTATAGATCGCGTCGTGCTACTACTCGCGAAGACCGGCGCGCGGTTCTCTGCTACGTCCGTGACATTAATAGCAACGCCGATGGAGTCCGTGAGCGTGCCATCGGAGACGATAACAGCCACCGAGTAGGCATTTTTTTGCTCATAATCAAGGGGTGCGCGCGTTCGTAATTGTCCTGTGGTGCTGACGATGCCAAAGGAAGCCGCATCTACCCCACTGAGACTGTAGGTTAAGACATCCTCATCTTCATCAGTAGCCGTGACAGGGGCACCGATGTTTCTGCCAGCAGGTGTGTTCTCTGCTATGGCGCGTTCCGTAGCATTGCCCTCTATGAACTCCGGTGCGTGCGCTGTTGGCGTTTCGTTTACGTCCGTGACGTTGATAGCAACGCCGATGGAGTCTGTCCCGCCATTTCCATCAGAGACGAGTACCGCCACCGAATAGACATTCTTCTGTTCATAGTCGAGAGGTGCACGTGTTCGCAGCTGTCCTGTGGTGCTGACGATGCCAAAGGAAGCCGCATCTGCTCCACTGAGACTGTAAGTTAAGACATCTTCCTCATCTTCATCAGTAGCGGTGACAGGGGCACCAATGTTTCTGCCGGCGGGTGTGTTCTCAGGAATTGAGCGTTCCGTGGCACTGCCTTCTACGAAAACGGGTGCGTTGTTTTCCTCTACATCCGTGACGTTGATAGCGACCCCGATGGAGTCTGTTCCGCCATTGCCATCAGAGACGTGGACTGCCACTGAATAGGTGTTCTTTTTTTCATAGTCGAGGGGGGCACGTGTTCGTAACTGCCCTGTGGTGCTGACGATGCCGAAGGAGGCTGCGTCTGCACCACTGAGACTGTAGGTTAAGACATCTGCCTCATCAAGGTCCGTAGCCGTGACGGGGCTGCCGATATTTCTGCCTGCCGGTGTGTTTTCCGGTATTTCCCGTTCCGTGGCACTGCCCTCTACAAAGACTGGGTCGTTGTTTTCCTCTACGTCTGTGACGTTGATAGCGACCCCGATGGAGTCTGTTCCACCATTGCCATCAGAGACGTGGACTGCCACTGAATAGGTGTTCTTTTTTTCATAGTCGAGGGGGGCACGTGTTCGTAACTGCCCTGTGGTGCTGACGATGCCGAAGGAGGCTGCGTCTGCACCACTGAGACTGTAGGTTAAGACATCTGCCTCATCAAGGTCCGTAGCAGAGACGGGACCGCCGATGTTTCTGCCGGCCGGTGTGTTTTCCGGTATTTCCCGTTCGGTGGCACTGCCCTCTACAAAGACTGGGTCGTTGTTTTCCACTACGTCCGTGACATCAATCGTGACACTGATGGCATCGGTGGCACTGCCATCGGAGACGGTGACGGTCACGGCGTAGGTATTCTTTTTTTCATAGTCGAGAGGCGCGTGGGTTTGTAATTGTCCGGTAGTGCTAATGATGCCAAAGGAGGCTGCATCTGCGCCGCTGAGAGTGTAAGTTAAGATATCCTCATCTTCATCAGTAGCAGAAACGGGGCTGCCGATGTCTGTTCCAGCAGATGTGTTTTCCGCTACGGATCGCGTTGTGCTGCTCCCCTCTGTGAAAATCGGTGCGTGGTTCACCTTCGGATCGCCGGTAGGTTTAGGGATACCGAGTGCGAAACTGAGGGTGTTATCAGTAGCACTTGGTTTGGCAAGGCTATAACCGAAATGGCTTGTTGGCAGCTCAGGGAGCGTGCCAATATTCACGGTGACGGCATCCGATGTACCGGGGGTGGGGATCACGGTGAGAAGTCCGCTTTCTGTGCTGCCAGCGGCAATTGTAATGGTGGTTGCCCCGCCATCAATACTCCCATTTGCAACGGTAACCGGCAGCACGATATTGAAAGGCGCGCCGGTAGGTGCCGTTGCTTTGAACTGGTTTCCGCCAACCTTCTCCAGAGACATAGTGATGGATAAACCGACGGTGTTGTCGCCCAGGTAGAGCGAATTTAACGAAGAGAGTCCGAAAAAGAGATTATCGGGTAGACTGCTGAGTTGATTGGAAGACAGGCTGAGCCAATTCAGCGCAGATAGCCCAGAAAAGACATTTGCTGGCAGACTGCTGAGTTCGTTGTTGCCTAAATCGAGACCTGTCAACGCAGACATTTCAGAGAATGTATTCGCCGATAGACTATCCAGGCTGTTATAGGACAAGTTGAGCCTGCTCATGGTCGAGAGTCCAGAAAAGACATTTGCTGGCAGACTGCTGAGTTCGTTGCTACCTAAGTCAAGACTACTCATGGCAGACAAACCTGAGAAGATGCCTGCTGGTAGGCTGCTCAGCGTGTTTTTCGCTAAGGAGAGCGAACGCAACGCCGACAATCCATCAAAATCACCGGTTTTCAGTGCGGTAATGCTCTGGTCGCTCAGGTTGAGGTTAGTGATTAAGGCGAGATGTGCGGCGGTTACATCGTTAGCGGAATCTACACCTGGCACCAATGCAACAATCCTATCTTGGACCTGCTGCGTCCTGTCACTGACGGGTGTCAGTTCAGGCGCGTTGTCTTGTGCATGTACGTTGACTGTGCCTTGTATACCGTATATTAATAACATTACTGCGACGATTGATGCCGCGATTTTTTGATTCACAGTTAGCGGTTTCATGATAACTCCTTTTGGTTCTTTTTGATTGCCCGCTTGTCTTTGCGGGGGACATCTATGGCAATGTTGGGTTTCACTGCGTTCTTGTTTGACGTGTCACCTACGGAACAGGTTGATTTTTCTATTGTTTTCCGAGGTTTTGGTGACATCCCTTCAACCCAACCTACAAGACTATTGTCTACTTGCGTATTAACATCTTGCGTGTGGCAGAAAAATCGCCTGCGGTGAGGGTGTAGAAATAGACACCGCTTGCGACGGGTTCACCGAATGCGTTTCTGCCATCCCAATAGGCTGCACGGGAACGGTTCTGATACATACCCGCGGGTTGATGTCCTAACGCCAACTTTCTCACGACCTGTCCATCTATGGCATAAATAGTCAATGTGATATCCGCGTCTTTTGCCAAATGGTAGGGTATCCACGTTTCCGGATTGAACGGATTCGGGAAGTTTGCCAACAAAGCGGTCTTTTTTGGTGTCAACGCAGCGAGGAGTTGTTCTAAGAATTGAATTCCTCTCTGCGACGCTGCGTCCGTTAGGTTCATCTGCTGTGCTTCAGAAAGCCACTGTTTGACATCCGCAGTGGTGAGGGTTGATAGTGCTTGCGGATTCAGGGACGGTGCAGCAGCCGCATTGCCGAGTGCCCCAGCAACCTTGACGAGATCTCTGATATCAACAACACCGTCGCTGTTGACATCTGCGGTATTTTGCCCTGCCTGCCCGAGGTTTGCAGCAACTAACACCAAGTCTTGGATGTTCACACTCCCATCGCCATTGACATCCTCCGCAAGGAATTCAGGGGGTACTACTATAGGTATGATAGAGGACGATACATCCCATAGTTTGACTGTACCATCACGGGACGCAGATGCGAGTGTATTTCCATCGGGTGAAAACACTACAGAATAGACAGTATCTTCATGCCCTTCAAGTGTATGGATATCCCCGTTTGTTGTCATATCCCATAACTTGATGCTATGTTCTGTTCCAAAGGCGAGGGTGGTGCCATCGGGTGAGAACGCTACAGTAGCGACCCCCGCCCCCCAGTCCATCTCAAGTGTGATAGTATTTTCTTTTGTTGCGACATCCCACAACTTCACTTCTCTCTCAAAAGAACCCCGGCCCGTGGAAGCGAGCAGCGTCCCATCGGGTGAGAACGCTATAGAAATGACACCATCTTCATGGCCTTCAAGTATAGCGACATTTTCGTTTGCTGTCACATCCCACAGCTTGATGCTAATCCCCGCCCCGAAGGCGAGGCGTGTGCCATCGGGGGAAAATGACACAGGGGTATGAAAACCACTAAACCATCCTTCAAGGATAGCAGTAATATGCCCTCCAAATGTAGCGATGTTTTCTTTTGTTGCGACATCCCACAACTTGACGATCCCGTCCCATGCGCCGGATGCGAGCGTTTTCCCATCGGGTGAAAACGCTATAGAAATGACATCATCTCCATGCCCTTCAAGTGTAGCGACATTCTCGTTTGTCATCGTATTCCACAACTTGATATTAGTTCCTGTTCCGAAGGCGAGCAGGATGCCATCGGGTGAGAACGCTACAGATTTACCACTCCGCTCAACTGCAAGTGTGATAGTATTTTCTTTTGTCGCCACATCCCACAACTTCACCCCTGTAACATCCGCGGATGCAAGTGTATTTCCATCGGGTGAAAACGCTACAGAAATGAGGTTGTCCGGATCCCCGGCAGGGAGTGTGGCAATGTGTTCTGGTGAAATTCCCGCAGCATTAAATTCCACCCACTCGTAACCAATAGATGCATCAACAGTGTTTGTTGCAGCGTGTCCAAGTGTAAGCGTTTGCGCTGCTCTGCCGTTAGCATCGGTAGTTACTTTGACAACTATGGATTCTCCGTTCAGTAGTCCCTCGCCTTCAGTGACTGTAAATGTTACCTGAACATCTGGCAAAGGATTATTGTTTGGATCTCTTACTTCAACGACCAAGGGACTCGCCAATGTTGTGCCGAATGTCCCTTGCTGTTCGTCACCGGAGATTTTCACTAACTGGTACGGCGAAACTCCCTCAACCTCAAACCACACCGATTCGTTCCACATAGATACTTCAACAATATTTATTCCCGGCTTAGGACCAAGTGTAAGCGTTTGAGCTGCTCTGCCGTTGGCATCGGTGGTTACTTCCACAGGCGTGGATTCCCCAATAAGTAGTCGGTCGCCTCTTGCGAGGGTAAATGTTACCTGAGCATTTGGTAAGGGATTATCGTTACTATCTCTCACTTCTACGACAAACGGTTCTGTCAACTGTGTATTGGCAGGAGCTTCTTGGCCATTTCCAGAGATGATCTGAATTGTAACGTTGATGTTCCACAACTTCACTGTACCATCACCGCTACCAGATGCAAGGAGCGTGCCATCCGGCGAAAACGCAACGGAAGTGACAATCCACTCATGCCCTTCAAACGTCGTGATATGCGTGCCGGTCGACTTATCTTGTAAATTCACCGTAAAATCATCCCCGTAAGCGAAAAGCTCGCCATCCGGCGAAAATGCTACTCGGATATATGACCCAGATCCCTGTTTACTGTAGATATTACGTTTTGTTTCTACATCCCACAACTTTACGTAATCAGACCCGGAAGCAAGGAGCGTCCCATCAGGTGAAAACGCAACGGAAGTGACAATCCACCTATGTCCTTCAAGAGTAGCGATGTTTTCGTGTGTTTCTACATCCCACAACTTTACCGTCTCATCATAAGACCCGGAAGCAAGTAGTGTCCCATCAGGTGAAAATGCCACTGAAGATATACCACTCCTATGTCCTTCAAGAGTAGCGATGTTTTCGTGTGTTTCTACATCCCACAACTTT
>VXXH01000481.1:1726-7643 GCA_009835515.1 Candidatus Poribacteria bacterium | reverse complement strand
TCCGCGAGAAAGGCTTCATAAGTACGGACCAGAGATTCTGAAAGACTCAGAGTTATTAGCCATTATTCTCAAGAGTGGCTACCAAGGAACAACTGCCGTTCAACTCGGTGAACAGATCCTTACAGCACTTGGCGGTGATCTCAAACGGATGGCTGATTACAAATCTAAGCAATTTGAAAAGATCAAAGGTGTCGGCGAAGCGAAAGCAGCACAGATCGTCGCAGCACTTGAACTTGGAAAACGACTCGCACGCTTCCATGCCGAGCGAGATAAGATTACCTCACCGAGTGATGTCGCAGACCTCATGATGTCTAAAATGCGATACCTACAGAAAGAAATCGTTTGCGTCTTATGTCTCGATACCAAAGGCGGCGTAACCACAAAAGGGATCGCAGGCGACCTTGATAGTGACTTGACTTGGGGCAAAAAATTATCAGAAGCAACAGTTTTTGAAGGCACACTCAACGCCAGCGTCTTTCATCCACGCGAAATTTTTCGATTCGCAATTGAGGAATCCGCGAACTCAATCGTCCTCGTCCATAATCATCCATCTGGCGACCCGCAACCGAGTCAGGAAGACATCCGGGCAACCAAACAATTGATCGAGGCTGGCAACCAAATCGGGATTAAAGTATTAGATCATATCGTCATTGGGGACGGAATTTTTGTGAGTCTAAAGGAAGAGGGATTCATTTGAAGGGTTCACTTTGCATTACGTTGCCGAAGCACTTCATATAGCAGAACACCGGCTGCGACTGAAACGTTGAGCGATGCAATTTTTCCGAACATCGGTAGATGCACGAGATAGTCACACTTCTCTTTGACGAGCCGTCGGATGCCTGTCCCCTCGCTGCCCAACACGAGACACAAGGGAACATTAAAATCTGCATCGGTGTATAGCAATGACGCATCCCCTGTAGCACCTGCGACCCAGATGCCTGCTTTTTTAAGCGTGTCTATAGTACGCGCGAGGTTCGTTACTTTGACGATAGGGATATAGGCAGAAGCACCTGCTGATGCCTTGTGAACAGCGGCTGTGATACCGACAGCACGGTTCTTCGGAATGATAATAGCGTCAGCATTCGCAGCATCGGCAGTTCGGAGGATCGCTCCAAGATTCCTCGGATCCTGAACCCCGTCTAACATAACCAACAGCGCATCGCGCGCACCGTGTTGCACTTTCGCGAGTATTGATGACAGATTACTATAATGTGGGGTACTCACAAAAGCAATAACACCTTGATGTGGCACGGAGGGTTCAAGTCTATCTAATTCGCGCCGCGTGCAGTGTTTTATGGGAATACCTGCCCGTTCCGCCATTGTGATAATTTGGTGGATGCGCGAGTGCGTGTTCCCTTCAGCAACACAGATTTTTTCTACATCTTGAGACTCGCGCTGTAGGCGTTCTATGACTGGGTTTCTGCCAACGACGTATTCGGGCATAGTTGAGTAGAGGCGGATAGGCATCCGCCCCTTGAAGTTAGCCGCCACGGACAAATTTAACATCGGGTCCACGCGGCGTGATCTTGATATCTGGGTCCGCCTCTTGGCATTGGACACAGGTTATATCACCAACGTTTGCATTTTCCATCCGCGGCGCGAGTTTGCCCAATTTAAATACAAAACTTAAAATGTCGCCTGCTGGGATTTTCCCATCACACGCACTACAAGGGATCGCTTCCCCTGACTTGACTTTCGCTAAAAGTTCTGAAGCTTTCATAGTTTCCTTTCATTTTAGAGCGACTCAATTGTCTACAGGAAATAACGTTCCTTCTGTTTATCCGATTCGTACGCTTTGTACGCTTCTTGTGCTGAATCTACTTCGGAAACTTCGGCGATAGGCACATCCCACCACGATTCGTAGCGTGGGACCTGCTCGTAGTAATCCACATCAATCTTCACAACAGTCGTGTGTGCTGCTTCGCGTGCTTCATGCAAGGCAGCCTTTAGACTTTGCAAAGTCGTCGCTTCAATTACCTTGGCACCGAGGCTCGCGGCATTCGCTGCAAGATCCACCGGTAAAAAATCGCCGGAGAGTTCGCCACTATCTTCGTCACGGTAGCGGAAACGGGTGGCAAACCCCTGTGCACCCGTCGCACGAGATAATCCACCGATGCTACCATGTCCCTCATTATTAACAAGTACAATAATCAGTTTATAGCCTTCCTGAATAGATGTGATAATTTCCTGTGCTAACATCAGGTATGAACCATCACCTACCATAACATAGACATCACGACTTGGATCTGCCATTTTGATGCCCAACCCACCGGCAATTTCATATCCCATACACGAGTAACCGTATTCCAAATGGTACTGTTTCGGGTTACGGGTTCGCCATAATTTATGCAGATCACCCGGCAAGCTGCCCGCAGCACAAACCATGACATCTTCAGGACGAGAGAACTCATTCACCACGCCGATCACTTCGCTTTGGCTCGGCAAGGGACCGTGACTGAGATGGTAAAGTCGATCTACCTCTTCCTCCCATTCGTCACGATATTTCTCAATTTGCGCGCTGTAGTCTGCATCAACGTGATAGTCTCCTACGGCGGTAGCAAGTTCGGCAAGCGTGACACGCGCGTCTGCAACGAGCGGTAACGCAGCATGCTTATAGGCATCGAATTCAGCGACATTGATATTGATAAAACGGACATTGGGGTTCTGGAAAGCCGTTTTGGAAGCAGTCGTAAAATCACTTAAGCGTGTGCCGATAGCAATAACCAAGTCCGCCTCTCGCGCGGTGATATTCGCACCCGGTGTACCGGTCGCGCCTATTGCACCGAGATTCTGTGGATGATTATACGGTAGCGACCCTTTTCCAGCAAAGGTTTCGCCAACAGGAATGCCTGTCTGCTCTACAAATTGCGCGAGTTGCGTTGTGGCTTCGCTATAGATCACACCACCACCGGCGATAATTAAGGGGCGTTCACTCTCACGGATCCATGCCGTTGCTCGACGCAACAGCCCTTCGTCTGCACGCGGACGAGAGATGGTATAGACGCGTTTCTCAAAGAGCTGTGCAGGGTAATCGTACGCCTCAGCTTGAACATCTTGAGGGAGGGCTAAAGTTACGGCACCTGTTTCCGCCTGCGATGTTAGCACCCGCATCGCCTCTGGCAACGCTGTGATGATCTGTTCTGGGCGGTTAATGCGGTCCCAATAACGTGAAATCGGTTTGAAACAATCGTTCACCGAATAATCTTGTGAACTCGGGGACTCCAGCTGCTGTAAAACTGGGGCGACTAAGCGGGTCGAAAAGATGTCGCCCGGTAACAAGAGCACAGGTAATCGGTTAATTGTCGCGCCCGCGGCACCTGTAATCATATTCGTCGCGCCCGGCCCGATAGAAGTCGTGCAAGCAAAAGCACGCAAACGGTTGTTCATCTTGGTAAATGCAGCAGCGGTATGCACCATTGACTGTTCATTCCGGGTCTGATAGAAACGAAAGGTATCAGCGTACTGGTGCAACGCTTGCCCAATCCCGGCAACATTACCATGCCCGAAGATACCGAACATCCCAGCGAAGAACTGGTTTTCATTCCCGTCTCTTTCAACGTATTGTTGTTGAAGAAATTGAACGATGGCTTGTCCCATCGTGAGTTTTCGTGTTGTCATGAAGATGATTCTGCATTTTCCTGCGTAGAAAATGTGTCTCCTTTGATAAAATGGCGTATGGATTGAGGTACGCGGGTATAATCATCCATACAGGTTCGGGTAATCGTGTTTACCATCCGCCGCGCGCCTTGACAAATTCATCAACTTCGGGCATTGTTGGCATAAAGTTCGCGCACCCGTGCCGTGTTACGACAATTGCGCCAGTTGCATTGCCAAGACGCGCAGATTTTTCCCAACTCCAGCCGCTGAGGTTACCGTAAATGAAACCGCTCGCGAAGGCATCTCCCGCACCGAGGGTATTGTAAACTTCAACAGGAAATGGTGCTGCGTGAATGACTTCACCACTCACCAGGTGAACATCTGCCCCCTCAATACCACGTTTCACTATGAGCGCATCTGGCCCCGCACGCAAAAGCGTTTCAATCGCAACCGCCATATCGCCTTCAATTGTAGGGTTGGAAATTTGGGAGTGCTCAATTGTGAGTTGCGAAAGGTCCGTAAGCGTAGCGGCTTTGATCTCCTCTTCTGTACCGATAGCAATATCAATATAACGCAACGCAGATCGCACAACAACGCCAAATGCCCTCGGATCATGCCACTGATCTGCCCGAAAATCGAGGTCCAAAAAGACTTGGTTACCAACGGATCGCGCCTGCTCTGCAGCATAAAGCGTCGCACTGCGACTCGGTTCCTTGCTCAAACCCGTACCGGATATCAACACTGCCCGACTTTCAGCGATTGGCGCAGCGAGAACATCGTCAATAGTGAGTTCAATATCCGCACAGTTATCACGGTAATAGATCAGAGGGAACCGATCAGGCGGTTCAATACCAAGTACCACGGCACTCGTTCGGTGATCAGGCTTATGCGGAATAAACTCGGTTTCAACGCCTTCATTCTTCAAAAACTTGAGCAGGAACTCGCCGACCGGATCTTCACCGATAGCTGTCAATAGCGCAGCCTGAAGCCCAAGTCGCTGAACACCGACGCTGATATTGGTCGGACACCCGCCGACGAAGGCACCGAAACTTTTAATGTCTGGAAATGCGGCACCGATGTCATTCGCGTAGAGATCTAAAGAACTCCGTCCAATTGTGAGAATATCGTATGGTTTCATCTTGAATTCGCCGCGTCTTTGAATTTCTGATGCTCCTCAGCAAATTTACGTGTTAAGAGGAAAGCATCATTTCCGCATGCAATGAGTTGAACACCTAAGTCCAACCACTGTTCACCGCTCTCAAAGTCATTGACATAACACCCCAAAGCGATATTGTGCGTCTGTGTAAGTCTGATAATCCGTTTTATAGCGTCTAAAAGTAGCGGATGGTCGAGTTCGCCGGAGATGCCCATAGATGTTGAGAGATCATAGGGACCGATGAATATAACGTCTAACTCGCCAGTGGTGAGAATGTCGTTCAGGTTTTCGACAGCTTTAACGGTTTCGATTTGCCCGACGGTGAGGATTTCCTGATTTGCGTTGCGGACGTATTCTCGGGTATCAAGTTTTGTGAAATCTCCATAATCGGTGTGTCCGATTCCGAATGCTACGCCTCGGTCGCCTTCGGGCGCGTATTTTGTCCAGTACTTTATTTTTTCGATATCTTCGCGGGATTCAACCCGGGGAATCATCACGCCAGTCGCTCCAGCGTCAAGCACCCGAGAAATAAAATGACGTTCAAGTGCAGGCACACGGACAATACAAGGCAGATTTGAGCCACGTGCATTCCGAATTATCCGTCCAACAGCTTCTATGGAAAAGGAACTGTGTTCTAAGTCTGCGATAATAAAATCTGCGCCAGCACTTGCGAGGAGCGTTGCAATCGCGGAGCCGCCAAATTCAAGTACAAAGGTCCCAACGAGTATTTCTCCACGTTTCAAAGATGTTTTCACGTACAACCCCTTCAATTGACAACCGGGATTTCCGAAATTAATTTTTGCGCTTCGCTAACCATTTTTGTTGGCGCCGACATTTTTTCACCGATTGCCAAGATCAACATGTAAAAGTCGTAAGCGGTTTGTAACTCGTTATTGAGGTGAGCACTTTCAGCGGCGTTGAAATAGCAAACAGTTGCCATTCTGTGGCACTCCTCAACGAGCGTAGGCATATTCACATAGCCGTGATTGTAGGCGGCAAGGATATAAGATTTCCCTGCTTCTTCCCATGAACGCTGGAGCTCAAATTGGCGTGCAAGGCGCGTGTAGTAGACAGCCCCTCTTTTTGCATTTCTTCTCGCGAGACGCTGTTTCTCGGCAACTGTGTAAGCGAATCGTGCGCGCGTATAACAGTTAGAAACTAGTT
>VXXH01000481.1:0-1716 GCA_009835515.1 Candidatus Poribacteria bacterium | reverse complement strand
AAAAATTGTTACCCTGTTTTTGATAGAATTTACCCAATTTATTATAATGCGCGAGCCACTGTCGGGTACGGCCCTGTTGTTGAAAAATCTGAATTTGTTGGAAGATGCGAAGTGCTTCCTCTTCATGTGGATACTGGATATCACTATGAACTTGGTCGAGTAGGTATTCCGGGGAGGCTTCCTCGATTACGAGTCGATAGCTGCCGGATGCTTTGATACGAGGTTGTATCGGCTTTACGCCGGTCGGTTCTTCCGGGTCTAATTTTTGATGCTCAAGCCACGTACGAAGATCAATACTTTCATTGTCCGGCAGTTTCTGAATGAGTGAGACGACCTCCTCGACAGTCGGGTTTGCTGAGAGCGGTACACTCACTGTATTAAGTGTATGAAACAAATTATCAACAATTTTGCTTAGACCCTGATTATCAATACAGAGGCTGCTCGCCTTGTGAAGTTCAGCAAGTACGCTCGGATAGTCTCGATTCTCCATGTGGCGTACGGCACGTGTATAATGCCTTTCGACTTGCGCTAACAATTTTTCGCGTTTGGTGTTTTCCTCTTTTTGTCGGCGCTGGAAAAATAAATTTTGATTCATCCGTTCTGCGTCTGCAAGTGACAGACGGAACGTTTTCCGGTAGCGTTCAAGTGCTTCTGCTAATCTTGGATGGCTTGAATTGACACTCGCATCAATGAGTTCCGAGGCTTGTTTAACGTACTCATCTTGCCGGATGCGATCCAGTTCTTCGTACATCTCGGTAGCACTTTGATGGCGTTCTGAGAGCTGCCGATGGAGTGCTTTTTGTAAAAAGTTGCGGAGCACCTCTGGGCATCTATCAATTTCTTCTATTTCTCCGGCAGCTTTCTTTTTATCTATTTCTTTATTTTCACCTGAGAACGGGAAACGCCCGGTTACGGCTTGATATAGGATGAGTGCTGTGGAGTAGAGGTCCGCTCGATAGTCATAAGACCCATAGGTTTGTTCGGGTGCCATGTAACGCCGCGTGCCTGCCATGGTTTCAGCGAATTCAGTCGTCTCACCAAAGATACGAGCGATGCTGAAGTCGGCAACTTTTGCTTCTTTTTCAGTCGTGAGCAAGATATTTTGTGGCTTGATGTCCCGGTGCATAATCTTATGAATATGCGCTGCCCTGAGCCCGCGACAAATATCCAAACCGATGTTGAGTGCATCCGTTAGCACGAGTGCCCCTTCTTGCATCAGCTCGTGAAGACTTTTCCCTTCAACATACTCCATTACGATCCACGCCACGTAGTCGTCCTCGCCGGGTTCAACGGTATGAATGGAGACTATGTTGGGATGCTTCCAAATTTTTGACATTGCTTGAAATTCGTTTAGCAAAAACTTCATTCTGCTCGCAGGGTAGGCGGTTTTTGCTAAGGCTTTAATGGCAACGATTCGGTTTGTCATCTCTTCGCGGGCGCGAAAAACCGAGGAGAAACCTCCTGAATTGAGAAATTCAAGCAATCTATATTTACCTAAGATTAATTGATCAATCTGCATAGCGGTATCTTACAAGCGAACAGTCTACAATCTTTGGTAACAAGATTAACAAAATTGATACGAATTGTCAACACAAAAACGCATTTTCAGTGGGTTTAAGCCGAATTTATACCTGAACGGGCGCGTTGCACCTCCTTGACAAGCTTCTCAGCTCTTTCTGTGAGTCGTGCAAATTCTCGGGTTTCAATCAATTGATT
>VXXH01000274.1 GCA_009835515.1 Candidatus Poribacteria bacterium | reverse complement strand
GGGCTGGCCAGCGAATTATGGTATCTGGTCATGGGATAACGAGATCGTTGTCGGCTTTACCGTTGGCTATCACAAGTCGGATGCCGGTTTCCATCGTCGCGACCGAGATAAACCGTTTACGGGGATGCAGGCACGAAGTTTAGATGGCGGTGAAACATGGCACGTCTCAGAGACACCGTGTCGTCTACCCGCAAGAGGCACACTCTCCGCAGATGAGCATGTAGAAGAACGGCATCGGCAGGAGGCGGGTGTTTCGTTTGAGACACCCCAACGCGTCGATTTTTCACACCCAGATTTTGCGATGATGTGCAGCAGAACCGGACTGAGAGCCGGAGCATACTCATGGTTTTATACCTCTACAGATCGGTGTAAAAGTTGGGGAGGCCCGTTTAAGCTGCCGATGTTCGGGTACACCGGTATCGCAGCACGCACGGATTACTTGGTCTCAAGTTCAGATGAATGCTTGGTGTTTCTTACGGCATCAAAAACAAATGGTGAAGAGGGATTGATATTCTGTGCACAAACAACCGATGGCGGCGCGTCTTTTTCGTTGTTATCTCAGATCGGACCGGAACCTGAAGGGTTTGCTATTATGCCTGCGAGCGTTCGGCTGTCAGCGTCACAGATTTTAGTCGCGGTTCGGTGCCGCGGCAAAGGCAATGCTTCAGGTTCAGACTGGGAAGAGCGGCTAAACTGGATTGATCTCTACAGTTCAAATGATAACGGACAGACATGGGACTACATGAATCGTCCTGCGGAAAACACCGGACGTGGTGGGAATCCGCCAACCCTAACGCTTCTTCATGATGGCAGACTATGCCTTATCTATGGATACCGGGATGCGCCGCACCGAATCTGTGCGAAGTTGAGCAGTGACGCTGGCAAGACCTGGGGTGAGGAAATCGTCTTACGCGATAATGGTGGGGACCCCGACATCGGCTACCCTCGCACGATCCAACGTCCCGATGGAACTGTGGTAACTGCCTACTATTTTGATGAAGAACCGGATGGTGAACGGTTCATTGAGGCGACGTTGTGGAAACCGTAGCGATTTAATCGGTGCCTGAACGCAGATCGAAACATACAAGGCGATCTTTGCCACGGATATAGAGATAACCATCTACTAATACAGGGGCTGCCCAAGCAGGATATTTCACTAACTGGCGACCGTTTTTATCTCTCAGTGAGGACACCTGAGAAATTACCTCTAATTTCTCAGGCGTGCATTTAAGGAGCATCAAACGTCCGTACTCACCGAGATAAATAAAGTAGTTGTTCACCCAAAGCAGCGAGGCACGTTCATCAACGCGTTGCGACCACCTGACCTTACCTGTTTTGAGTTCCAGACAGCGGAGTTCCGCACCGTTGGGACGTTGCCCACTACAGGCATAGAGGTAACCCTCATGGTGGATTGCGGTGTTCCAGTGCAACTCCATGGACTTGTTCCTGCGCGTCGCGCGATCTTTCCAAACGACCTCGTAGCTGCCCGGACGCACCTTGAGTACTGAACTACCAATGCCATAGGACTCGCTAATAAAGACGAAATCGTCGGCAATGACCGGACTCGAAGCGTTGACGGATTCAATTTTGGAATGCCGCCACGGATAGTGGAAATCAATTGCGCCTGATGCCGGTTCAAAGCCGACGAGTCCACCGCGTAGGAAGGCGAACCCCCAACGTCTATCATCAATCGTTGTAAAGATAGGACTCGCGTAACTCGCGAGTTCATCTGCGATTTGGTAGACGACTTCGCCGGTGTGCTTGTTAAAGGCGACAATACCACTCCCGTTTGGATCGGGGCTGCCGTTCGCGCCCCAAATATCCTTCGGGCTGCCCGGTGGTGAGCCGCCAATCTGGACGATGAGCAGCTCACCTTCGACAGCCGGTGCTGAAGCGACCCCGAAAAAGTTTTGGACGACGTGAAACTGCGCCATCGTGTCAATTTTCCACAAACCTTTACCATCCGAAACGCGAACACAGTGTAGTATCCCGTCTGCCCCGAAGATATAGACGCGGTCTTCGTCAATGACCGGACAGCACCGGGGTCCGTTGTTGTAACCGTACATATCTTCATAGGCAGTAGGGTATTCATAACGCCAGAGCTCATTGCCAGTTGTGCTTTCCATGCAGGTGAGACGCGCCATATTACGGTGGCGCGCGAAGATAAACAGGCACCCATTGGCGACAGTAGGCGCACCGTAACTGGTGCCGATCTGCTTGTGCCAGACGACCGGCGGCCCCGCTTTTCCCCATGGACGGATGTCTATCTTTTCTTGCGATTTGCTGTTTCGCGTAGGACCGAGGAAATCAGGCCATCCCGGCGTACCTGTATCTGCCAGACTTGCCAACGCGAGGGTTAGTGTTAGTAATTGGAAAAGTCCGGAGATAATATTTGTCGCTGTTTTTCTCACGGTGCTGTAAGATTGCATAGAAGCATTTGATTGTTTCATCGGTTCCTTTACGCCTTCGCTGTCTCTCCGAGTGCGATCGCGACTAAAACGAGGTCCTGAAAGTTAACAACACCACCCGCGTTGACATCCGTTTCGCTTTTGCCTGTTTGACCGAGTTGCGATGCGACAAGCATTCAGTCTTGAATGTTAACCGCGCCATCTTCGTTGACATCCGCTGGCAACGGCGTTTGTTTTCCGAATTCAGGCACAAGTTCCCAGAAAAGTATCGTCCCATCATCACTACCACTCGCAAGTAGACTGCCATCAGGACTGAATACGACACTCTTGACATAACCCTGTCCGACGAATGTCGACTTTAACGTGCCGCTCTCAACATTCCATAGAGATATACCGTTGTAGTCAGTACCACAAGCAAGCGTCCTGCCATCTGGACTGAACGCTACACTTATGATACTATCATCATGTATGCTACTATTATCCTGCTGAAGGGTTCTGATAAGCTCGCGGGTGCCGACATCCCACAAATACACCATGCTGTTTACACTGCTACAAACAAGTGTCCTACCATCTGGACTGAACACCATGCTCACGAGACGGGTCCTCTGTTTGAGTGTCCCGATAGGCTGATGGGTGTTGCTATCCCACAAATACACGACGTTTCCGTCCCAACTTCTGATCGCAAGTTTCGTGTTATCCGGACTGAATACCACGCCATTAACAACTTCTTTATGCCAAAGCCCTGTTGTGAGGGTACCGGTCTCAACATCCCATAACCGCACTGTACTGTCTCCCAAACCACTGGCAGTCGCGAGGATTTTACTGTCCGGACTCAAGGCAACGCTCAGAACCCATTCCGACTCCGAGAACGTTGTTTTCAGATCGCCAGTGACGACATCATACAACTCTAACCCTGTTTCCGAATTGAAGCACCCAACAAGTGGAACACCTCCCGGTACCGACGCATTGTAAACGATCTGCTTACATGCCGAAAGGTGAGCTTTCGGCGTACCGGTGCCGACATCCCACAACTGCACAGTCGCATCTCGCCCTTCGGTACCACTGCTACTCACAAGCGTTTGTCCATCAGGACTAAAGATAATGTTATCGATACTGCTGAAATATCCTGTAAGGTTGAATTTCAATTCGCCACTCGCAACATCAAAAAAACGCACGATGTTGCCCGCACGACTACTACTCACAAGTGTTGTACCATCCGGACTGAACACAATGCTATCAACATCGTCAGTATGTCCTATAAGGTTAGATTTCAGTTCGCCACTCGCAACATCCCATAACCGCACCCTATCTTTATCGCTTATAAACCGACTCCCTCCGCTCGCAAGCGTCTTTCCATCCGGACTAAACGCAAGGCTGGAGACCCTTTGGTGTGCCACAAAATCAGATTTCAACACACCTTTTCTCATATCCCACAAACTCACTTTGCCATCTTCACTACCCACGGCAAGGATATTACCATCCGGATTGAACACTACACTCATAATACTACTATCATGCTGAAGGGTTGCGGTAGGTTCGCGGGTACCGACATCCCACAACTGTACAGTGCCATCGTTACTACCCACGGCAAGCAGCGTACCATCCGGACTAAATGATACGGTGGTAACAGCACGAGTCCCTTCCGTGTGTGCCTCACCATTATCCCCTATGATGAGTGTCTCAATAATTTCGCGAGTGCTGACATCCCATAACTGCACAGTGCCGCCCCAACTCCCACAAATAAGCTTCGCACCATCCGGACTAAACGCAACGCAAGTAGTGCCTCCCCCATATCCCAAAAAGGTGGTTTCAATCAAACCAGTCTCAACATCCCATAACTGTACAAAGTTATGTTTGAAAAGCGCAATGGCAAGTTTCGCACCATCCGGACTAAACGCGATGCCCGCAACATCGTTTTCATCCGCAATAAAAACAGCCTGTTCCTCGCCAGTCTCTGCATCATAGAGCCAGATACCGATAAAACTCACAACCGCAAACAAAGTGCCATCCGGGGAATACGCTATATCACCGCTGAGACCGCCTTTGCCGAGGCGCGCTTTCGCATTTTCAGGTAAATTCCACTGCATGTGCGCCGCATACTCAGCAACGAGGTCTGGCACGTACAGAAACATTGAAACACTCAAAAATATCAGGACCGAAAAAATAGTGAGGTCCTCACAAAGAGGTTTCCTTTCTGTTACGTATCTCTGATTTTTTCTCTCAGCTACAATCTCGCGTGAACTTGCAGATACCAACTTCCTCACGCAGCGACCTCCTCATTGGCGCGCTTCACCAAGGCGTTCATGTAGGCGATCGTGTATGCTGTTCCGATACGACCGTCACCGCCCATTGATGGGATATGGTCGGGAATCAGCACACCGTTGAAATCCACTTCGCGGAGTGCTTTTGCCACGTGATACATGTCCTGATAGCCGTTGTCAACGAAGGTCTCAACGAAGTGCGGGAGTGGCTGATCGACGTTGCGGAAGTGGACTTTGAAAATCTTGTTCCGTTCACCAAAATAGCGTATGGATTCGATGACATCTTTGCCCATGAGTTCGCCGCCTTCTAACCAACACCCGACACAGAAACACATGCCGACATTCGGGCTGTCAGCGATTTCGAGGGCGCGCTTGTAGCCTTCAAAACTACTGAAGATACACCTCGGAATTCCTGCGAGATGCACTGCAGGCGGGTCATCGGGGTGGATGCCAATCATCACACCGGCTTCCTCAGCGACCGGTGCTGCCTGCTTGATGAAATACGTGTAGTTGTCCCAGAGTTCCTCTTCGCTGTATTCGCGTCCGTGTGAGAGCGGCATCCCATATTTTTTACCGCCCCAGTGTCCCACATCGGCAGCCTCAAGATTGAATGCCCTTGCACTTGCGCCGCCGCGGGTGGTCTCGCGTTCAGTACTCCAGATACCGTTACCCATGTGTGCATAAGTGGTATACGGGATTCCTGCTCTACCAAGATCACGGATGTAACGCTTGTACTGTTCGACTTTCGCGTCGCGATTCTCTAAGTTAAGCACTATTCCGTCTTGGTTGTGGACATCGCTATTGCCAAACCCGTAAATCTTGAGCCCCGCGTTCTCAAAAATCTCGCGGCGACTCATGAAATAGTCGTAATTCGCATTTTCGCCGTTCGTCCAGAGGACAACATATTCGACATCCATCTGCTTAGCGAGCTGCAGGTCTGCCTCACTCGGTTCCGGCGACATCTGTGCTGTAACTTTCATTCCGGGTTCAATGTTGTCCAAAGGGGTCTGAGTTGCCATTTTGTGCCTCCATTTTTTAAGGGTTTTCGGTCATCGGTTTTCGGTTATCAGTAAAAGGGTTTTGACTTAACCAACTCTTTCTTAACCGAAAACTGACAACTGATAACCGAAAACTACTCTTCGTCTCCTGCTTCTGCTTTGAGTCGATATAGTTCTTGCGTCAATTCGGTGACAATATCTGCGTACGCTGGGTCGTCGTAGACACTGCACATCTCATTCGGATCTTTCTCCAGATCGAAAAGTTCCCATTCCGGTGCTTTCGATTCATCGAGGGATCCGGTTGTGCCGAGCGCCTCGCCGTAGTAGTAGATGAGTTTATAGCGATCCGTCCGTATTCCATAGTGCGCGGGAACGTAGTGGTGCGCGAGGTGCATCCAGTAGCGGTAGTACATGGACGTTCGCCAATCGTCGGGTGTCTCGCCATTGAGGATTGGCCGTAGACTCGTGCCTTGCATGTCATCAGGAATTGATACGCCTGCGTAGTCGAGCCAAGTCTCTGCGAAATCTATGTTTAACGACATGGCATCCGATGAACTGCCGGGTTGAATCTCGCGCGGATAGCGGACGAGGAAAGGCATTCGTAACGATTCTTCATACATAAACCGCTTGTCATACCAACCGTGGTCGCCTAAGAAGAAGCCTTGGTCAGAGGTATAAATCACGAGCGTGTCGTCTGCGATGCCGTCTTCATCGAGGTAATCAAGCATCCGTCCAACATTGTCGTCAATTGAGGCGACGCAGCGGAGATACTCCTTGATATATCGCTGATAATTCCAATTTGCCATCTCTTCTTCTGACAACCCTTCGGGCGGTGGACCGAGTTTATCAATCTTGAGGTCCCTTTCGGTCATGTGGCCGAAGACCCGCATCTTCGCTTCCTTTGCGGCGTTTGAACGGTTGGCGTAGTCATCGAAAAAGTTATCCGGCATCGGAACATCGCCGTCCTCGAACATGTCGGCGTGCTTTTCATCGGAGTCCCATGGACGGTGGGGTGCCTTGTGGTGACACATCATGAAGAAAGGATTATCCCTGTCGCGATGCCGCAGCCATTCCAATGAGAAATCGGTGATGATGTCGGTGGTATAGCCTTTGTGGGTTTTCCGACCATCGGGTTCAATCATGACTGGATCGTGATAGAGGCCTTGCCCAGGCAGCACGTTCCAATAGTCGAATCCTGTTGGGTCGGCATCACCGCCGTGTCCGAGGTGCCATTTACCGACCATCGCGGTTTGGTAGCCATCCGCCTGTAGCATCTTCGCGACATTCGGTATTCTGCCGTCAAAATGATCGCCTATGTTCTTGACACCGTTGAGATGGCTGTGTTTGCCGGTCAGAATGTTCGCGCGGCTCGGTGTGCAGATGGAATTGAC
The DNA here is from genome assembly GCA_009835515.1 of Candidatus Poribacteria bacterium. Lineage (GTDB taxonomy): Bacteria > Poribacteria > WGA-4E > WGA-4E > WGA-3G > WGA-3G. The sequence continues at coordinate 612 of VXXH01000274.1, read as the reverse complement.
ACAGAAACAGTTATGGAGAATCATACCACCATCTGCGATACGATCAAGGTGTGGTGTTTGGTTAATCCGACTCCCATAACTGCTGATAGCGTGTGAAGCGTGGTCGTCGGACATGATAAATAGGATATTTGGTCTGCTCAATTGTGGCTCCTTTAACTTTGCGATTTTCCCTATCATATCCTATTCCTTATCAAAAGTCAATCTTTTTCCAGTGAGACCAAAGGGCATTTGATTTTCTCTACCCAGCATTGTAGGTTGGGTTGAACGGACTCTATAAAACCACGAAAAAAAAATAAAAAAACGAAGTTCTCCCGATACATACTACATCAAACAGAGACCGCGTGAAACCCAACGCTTTTGCCGTTTCCGAGACTCTGAAGGTGTGAAGTTGGGTTTCACGGCGTTCTTGAGCGTATACGACGGTATGTTGGGTTTTATTGGTATTTGGAACAACACATTCGCCTTCTCAGTTCCGTTCAACCCAACCTACAGGACTCAACCCGCGTGTAATGACGGTGGCACCTCGGCGAGCGTGTAGCCTTGTGTTTTCGCTTCGGTTTATAGTAAAACCTCTAATTAATTGGGCACTCTCAAACAGTCTGAATACCTATA
>VXXH01000507.1 GCA_009835515.1 Candidatus Poribacteria bacterium | reverse complement strand
CACTCAGCGATTGTATTACCTGATTTTTACCCGATTTCGCGCGCCCTTCGCGCATAGGTTTCAATTTAGGGATCTTCCAGACTCGGTAGGTTCGGTTTCCGAACCGAACCATAGGTGTCAATTTAGAGATTTTTCACGCCATTTTGTAGCAGGGGTTCCACAAATGCCGCCCCTACGGGGCTTATGTCTGTGAGTTCCCGCTTTTCTATAGAGATACCATCCCTACGGGATTCAAGAGGTTTTTGGAGTTTTCAAGGTTTTCGCGTAGAATCCGGTTCGGTTGGGAAACCGAACCTACCGGCCTGGGGGTCGCGACGGTTGTTGTTTCTAAAATTGACACTTATGGTTCGGTTGCAAACCGAACCTACCGCCTGGGGAGCAAGACGTTTTTTATGGCCAGTATGTTATGCTTTTTCCGGTTGTTTCTGAGGCATCAACGTATTTGGCCAGATCGCGCAACGCAATGACGGTACAGCCATTGTCACGAAGATAATCCATGTAGGTCTTAAACAGTTCAGGAGAGACATCCACCCATGGGTGTTCAACGGCAGGCACACCGTGAAACGTCAGAACGGCGATTTTGCCATCTTTCGCCTGTTCAACAGCCCAGACCAAATCCTCAAACCCGTAGTTCGGACCGGGGACACCTGCTGACGGAATGACCAACGGGTGATGGACATCCGGATCGTAAACCGGTCCACGTCCGCCCTCTGGATGAAATGGAAACTCCGGTCCAATGCCACGCCGCGCGAAACGATACCCTTTTTCTGACAACGCTTCTATCGCTTCCGGTCCGCGACAATCTGCCGGATAGCCGAAGGTCTCAGGCACAGGGATACCGTATGCCTCGCACCGTTCATCGATGTGTATCAAGTCTGCCAGCAATTCCGCTTTCGATTGTGTGTTGGTATGCGTATGATGACGGGTGTGGTTACCTATCTCAAAACCCTCGTCGTGCAATTGACGGATCTCTTCCCACGTGACATAGTGTGCCTTGTTATTGAGGAAATTGAGACCTTCAGTGATGAAAAATGTCGCCCCAAAACCGTATTGCTTCAACAATGGTCCAACATAAGTATAGTCTGACTTATTGCCGTCATCAAAGGTAAGGACAACTAACCTGTCGGGGGTAGGTTGTAGGGTTTCAGATAATCCGTGATTTTCTTTTTCCATTTTTGCTCCTAACGGTTTGCAGTTTCTCTCCAGCGGCGATGGTAAGCCGGTTGAACATCCATGTCAATTGCGTTCCAATAATACTTCAGCGGATCGTCGGTTTCCCACTCCGAATAGATTTCGTCCCATTTCGCGCAGCCGAGATGGACGGTGAGTGCGGCTTCGTCAACGGGTTCGTTGACCGATTGGTAGCGGGCACTCGTTGCGAGTCGTATCCGATTCTCGGTCACGTTGTCACGGCCTCGGTGGATCGTTAAACTGTGAAACATGACGACATCGCCGCACTTGAAGGGATTCCAAGCCCATTCTGTACTGTCTTCAATCAACTCCCAGGAACGGACACCGCCATCCTCTAACAATCCATGACGATTTGATCCACGGGCAATCGCCAAGCCACCCAACTCGGCATCACAGTCTCCCAGAGGTGTCCAGACGGTCCATGTTTCCTGCGAACCACGAACTGGACTGAAGTCCTGATGCGGCGGTGTGGTATACTGATGTTCTCCTGGGAAGATAGCGTGGCAGATATGACGGGGGTGGATGAAAACAGATGTTCCAAACAGGACTTCCAGAACACGCATGATGTGCTTGTGATGCGGAAGCGCGTGGAAAAGCCGGAGTTTCTGGACATCAATGTAAAAATTTCTGAAAGTCTCGGAGCCGTCCTGTTCGCAGATGAAGACCCCTTCTCTGCGGATACCGGCATCGGGATCGGTGTCCGGGGCAAGGAGTTCGTGGTGTTCTGCCACACGAAGCACCTGTTGACGTAACGCAAGCACCGGTTCTACAGGAAGCAGTCCGGGAAAGAAGAGGTACCCGTTCTGGCGACTGTGTTCAAGGAGCCGAGCACGATCTCCGATCAAGTCTGTGCAGTCCACGAATGGCGATTCGACACGCATTAGAGTTGTTACCTCTTAACTTGATTTTTAAGGTTGCTTAAGCGCACCCCAAAGGGTTGACAGACTGTTATGTGGGTCTACTGCGAAACTGTGCCCCACGGTTGTAACTAATACATTGTCATAGAGGCTGTGTTCACCGCCACCAGCTCTGAAACCTATGCCACCCTTGTTATTGGTATCATCTTCCCATGTGCACGATAATTTCAGCTCCTTGCCACGCTCAGCGAGGTAGAGGTCGTAACGCTCACCTTCCGCAACGATCTTTATCGTATACCATTTGCCAAGTTCAGCGTGTATACCTGATTCGTTGTCTAACTTATCCTCGTCCTTAACGATATAGTTACCGCCAACTCTTGTAAACCACCAGAATTGATCACGACCGTCTGCCACAATTTGAACCAGTGTACAATTATTTGGGTCTTCCGCACGTATGACCCAATTCGCTGCCCATAGCGGGTTGACCATATTGAAATCAACATAGAATTCAAAGTCGGTAAAGTCATCCTTTAGCGTAATCCCGACTTCTCCACCGTTAACTGTCAGTGTCTCGCCATCCGCGGACCATGTGCCTGTAGGGTTCCATTTACCCTTGTCAATAGCGTTTTTCTCAAAGTCATCCTCAAACAGCACTTCGCCAACGCAAAGAGGCGTGTATGCTGAGATGAGTATGAATGAAAAGAGTGTAAAGACGCGGAATCTCATAATTTCTCCTTTCTGGAAAGATTATACTTCTTTTCAGGATTAAAGTGAATACTGCGCCAGCATAGGAAAACACATTTGTCACACCAAAATGTTTCAGAAAATACTATAGGGATTTAGTGGACTGTTTCTGATATACCACCACCGATGGCAGGGAGGAAATGAATCTCTGCATCTGCGTCAACACTTTCGAGGATACTGCCGCGTGTGAGGAGACCGTTGACATATACAGCGATACCGGGCTTAATGCGATCATCTTCACACAGCCGCGCTTTCATACCCGGATAATGGGTCTCTAAATTATTGATGACTTCTCGGATAGTGGTACCAGGAACAGTAACACTGTCTTCGCCATTTGTTAGGTTACGTAGGAGGGATGGGATGGCTACGATTGGCATTTTTTTAGTGGTTATCGGTTTTCAGTTATCGGTAATTCTGATCTCTTTTCTGTCAGAATCGCGGGTGATACCGTCAGAATCTCGGAAGGCACAGAGGACACAGAGGACGCGGAACTAAGAGATTATTTTCTGACAGCACCCATCTCTTAGGAAAGGCGATGTAGAAGTTAGAGTCCCGTTTTCCGCGTTCTCCGCGCACTCCGCGATTCTGACAGTTTCCGTGATTTCGTTCTTTCCTTTCAATCTTAGATTTTGCCCATCGCTTTCAGGAGCCGATCGGGCGACATCGGGAGTTCCGTCATCCGAACACCGATTGCATCGTAGATAGCATTGGCAATGGCAGCCATCGGTGGCACAATCGGTACTTCACCGACCCCACGCACACCATACGGATGCCCCGGATTCGGTACTTCAACGATGACAGCATCAATCATGGGTAAATCTAAGCAGGTCGGCATCCGGTAATCAAGGAAGCTGGCGTTCGTCATCTCGCCTTCGGCATTGTAGATGTATTCCTCATTCAATGCCCATCCGATACCCTGAACAGCACCGCCCTGTATTTGGCCCTCAACATAACTCGGATGGATGGCTTTTCCTGCATCTTGGACTGCGGTATAGCGGAGGATATCGACCTTGCCGGTCTCCTCGTCCACTGCTACATCTACCACGTGCGTTGCGTAGGCACCACCAGCACCCCCCGGATTGACTGTCCCGCTGCCGACAATCGGACCGCCGGTTTCACCGAGTCTGGCACATAGATCGCGGAAACTGATCTGCTCCTCTTTGCCGTTGATGCTTGAGAATTCGCCGTCCGCAAACTGTACGTTCGCTTCGTCAACTTCCCAGAGTTTCGCGGCACGAGCGATCATCTGTCGTTTGACATCTTGTGCGGCTTCGTAAGCGGCGTACCCTGTCGCGTATGTTGTACGACTACCACCTGTCACGGCGGTGTAACCGACAGAATTCGTATCAACAACACTTGGGTTGACCGATTCAGCGGAAATGCCGAGCACTTCTGCCGCCTGCATAGCGATTGAAGCACGCGTGCCGCCGATGTCCGTAGAACCTTCAACAAGGTTAATGGTGCCATCAGAGTTGACATTAATCGTCACGCTGGACTCCAAGCCGATGTTAAACCAGTAACCGGAAGCGACACCGCGACCGTGGTGCTTCTTCCCATTCGGTGCGGTATAATGCGGATGCGCTTTCGCTGCTTCGACTGTCTCAATGCAACCGATGCGCGGGTGAACGGGGCCATCTGCACGTCGGTCGCCCTCTTTCGCAGCGTTGAGCAATCGGATCTCAAGTGGATCGATGCCGAGTTTCTCCGCGATCTCGTCAACAACTGTCTCCGAACCGAAAGCAGCGTTTGGTGCTCCAGGGGCGCGGTAAGGCGCGGTTTTCGGTTTATTCACAACAACATCGTAGCCGTCAATGATGACGTTTTCAATGCTGTACGGTGCAAAGATACACATTGCGCCAGGTCCGACGGGGGAACCGGGGTAGGCACCTGCCTCAAAAGCGAGATACGCTTCGGCGGCAGTTATCTTACCTTCCTTGGTAGCACCCATCTTAACGCGAATATAAGACGCTGGGGTCGGTCCTGTGCCTTCAAACACGTCTGCACGATTCATCAGCACCTTGACCGGTTTACCCGTTTTCTTAGCAAGCAGTGCTGCAACGGGTTTAATGTATACGCTAATCTTGCCACCAAACCCACCCCCAATTTCCATCGGGACAACCTTAATTTTGGAAATCGGATATTGGAGAATTTCGGCAACTTGTTCACGGACGGTAAACGCGCCTTGTGTGCTGCACCATATCGTTAACTGACCATCGGCGTTGTAGTGTGCTGTGGCGTTATGCGGTTCAATATAGCCTTGGTGGACAGTGCCTGTAACGAACTCGCGTTCGATGATGATATCCGCTTCGGCGAACCCTTTCTCAGGGTCACCGAGTTTGTGTTGGAGATGGCTTGCGACGTTGCTCGGTTCGTCAGCCGTTTCACCCATTGAGGCGGTCTTTAAATGTTCGTGAAGAAGTGGCGCATCCGGTGCCATCGCTTGCCGTACCTCTAAGACGGGTGGTAGCACCTCATATTCGACATCAATGCGTGTACAAGCCTCTTCAGCGATGTGCGGGTTCGTCGCAGCGACTGCAGCGACGGCGTGACCTTTATATAGGACCTTGTCGCTCGCCAAGATATTGTCACAAAGATGTTTAAGATTAACAGCACCTTCCCCGAGATCAGCAACTTTGTCACCTGCGTCTGGGAGGTCTTTCGCGGTGACAACGCTTTTCACGCCGGGGAGTGCTTCGGCGCGGCTGGTGTCAATGGATATGATTCGTGCGTGCGCATGTGGACTCCGTAGCACCCTGCCGTGGAGGAGTCCCGCGGCCTGAAAATCTGCCCCGTAGAGCGCGCGGCCGGTGACTTTATCGACACCGTCGTGGCGGATCGGGCGCGTTCCAATAACTTTATATTCTTTGTTTTCAAGCATTCCTGTTTTCGTCAATTCGCCATGCGAGACATAGAAAATTTGCTAACGACTACTGGATTTTCTATTATCTCGGTCATACGAAGGACGCTCCTTTCACTTGGCTGCGGCTGCATCAAGTACAGCACGGACAATTTTATCATAACCGGTACAGCGGCACAAATTTCCAGCCAACCAGTATCGAACTTCGTGTTCCGTTGGGTTTGGGTTCTGATCGAGGAGTGCTTTCGCACTCATGATAAAACCGGGTGTGCAAATACCGCATTGGAGGGCGGCGTTTTCGAGGAAAGCATCTTGGATAGGATGCAATTTGTCGGGACCCGCGAGACCTTCGATGGTTTCGACGGATTTTCCTTCAGTTTCTACACCGAGAACAAGGCATGAATTGACCAGCCTGCCGTCGAGGATGACACTGCATGCCCCACAATTCCCGTTGTTGCAGCCCTCTTTTGCACCTGTAAGGTGGAGTTCATCCCTAAGTACCTCAAGCAGGCTTTGCCGAGGTTCACAGAGGAATTCCACTGTTTCGCCATTAAGAGTTGTCTGAACGTGCGATCTTCTCGCCATAATATAAGTTCCTTTCAATTTTTTAACAATTCGGTTTTCGCTCCGTTTTGTCCTGCTTCGCAGTGAGAACCAAAACGGGTTTCTGACGAGTTTGGACATTACTCAGGCTAATTAAGCGTTAAAAATGCTGTCAGCTCGTAGGTTGGGTTGAACGGATGCCACCGAAACTCTACAATCATAGAAAAACACAACTTTCTCCAGAGACACCGCAGCCATCAGAGACCGAGTGAAACCCAACGCTTTTGATCTGAAGTTTCCCGGACACCGAGCGCGTAAAGTTGGGTTTCACTACGTTCTTGAACAGATAGGACAGAACCTTGGCTTTCAGGTGTGTTTGACATATCAATATCCTACTTCTCAACACCGTTCAACCCAACCTACGGGACTAAAAGATTATGCTATAAAGAGGACAACTTGGGTTAATATAAGTTTATGTCGCATCTCGGACTCTCTGGATAGCACCGTTGAGGGCGCGTCGCGTCAGCACGCCAACGAGATGTGTGCGTTGTTCAGCAGTGCCACGCATATCGCTAATTGGGCGTGCAATCGCTTGTGCAGCTGCTGCAGCTGCGTCGATTGCTTCATCGGAGACCTCGCGACCCGCAAGTAGCGTGCTTGCTTCTTCGGCAAAGAGCGGTGTCGGGGCGACGGCAGCGAGTGCGATACGGGCTGAGACAATTGTCTCTTTCGCGTCATCAAGCGTCACAGAGGCGCCGGCACCGACAACAGCGATATCCATCTCATTGCGCGGGATAAACCGGAGGTAGTAGGAGCTCGAATTGTTTGCAGGTGCTGGTATTTTCATAGAGACGAGCATTTCACCTTTTTTTAACGCGGTCTGTCCTGGGGCGGTACAGAACTGTTCCACAGGCAGTTCGCGTTCACCGTTTGGTCCGGTAATGACGCAGGAGGCATTCAACACAATCAGCGGTGGTATTCCATCTGCAGCGGGTGAGGCGTTACAAAGGTTTCCACCGACCCCGGCGCGTCCCTGAATTGCAGTGCCACCAATAATTTGGGTCGCATCGATTAAACTCGGATAGGCGTCACAGATCTCGTCAACAGCATAAATCTTATAACACTCAACTGCTGCACCAAGTACCAAGCCGGTATCGGCATTGTAATCCAAGACGTTAACCTCGGGGATAGATTTGATGTCAATCATCCAATCAACGTCTCGGCGTGCTTCTCGAACCTGAACGATGAGATCGGTGCCACCGGCTAAGATGCGTGCGCTTTCTCCCTTTTCGTCGAGCAGCGCGACGGCTTCCGGTATCGTTGTCGCGGCAATATACGAAAAATCTCGCATAACCGGAATCTCCTTTCGTTATTATAGATGGGATTTCGTAAATTACTTCGTGGAGATTGAGGCAAAAACCTCGCCACGGAAATCAGTATTTATGATATAGGTTTTGGGATATTCAATTTAAACCGTACTAT
>VXXH01000013.1 GCA_009835515.1 Candidatus Poribacteria bacterium | reverse complement strand
TTCTATTGCTTTGGCAATGACGTTAAATGGGGCATCCGGTGAAACCGAGCAGGCGATGACTAACGCCTTGCAACTACAAGGATTAGGCTCCGAAGCGATAAACCTCGGCTATGCAGGCTTACGTCAAGCACTTCAAGTAGCAGACCCGAAAGTTATACTCACAATTGCAAACTCTCTCTGGGCACGCCAAGGTGTTCCGTTTAAGCAGGATTTCTTGCAGTGGAACACCGAATATTTCGGAGCGGAGATAGCGACCCTAAATTTTATGGACCCCAGCACCCTAACAACGATTAATCAGTGGGTAAATACCAACACCAACGGCAAAATTACAAAAATCCTTGATGAAATCAACACGGATATGGTGTTATTTCTGATTAACGCCATCTATTTCAAAGGGGCGTGGCAGACAGAATTTGATCCATCACACACGCGCGAAGGAGCCTTTTATCTCATAACCGGTGCCGAAAAGCAGGTCCCGATGATGACAAGGACCGGTGATTATCCCTACTATGAAAACCATGAAGAAAAGTTCCAAGCGATTAGCCTCCCTTACGGCGATGGACGGATAAGCATGTACATCTTCCTCCCCTATCGTGAATCTAACCTCAACACCTTTTTAGACGCTTTAAACACTGAGAATTGGGAGAATTGGATATCGCAGTTTCACGAACAAGAGATATTCCTCAGCATGCCCAAATTTAAGTTGGAATATGAAAAAACGCTTAATAATCCGCTGAAATCACTTGGTATGGGTATCGCGTTTGCATCTGGGCTTGCAGATTTCAGTCGGATGGCAGATTTAGAAGTTTTGGGGCAAAACTTGTATATCGGCGAAGTGCTCCATAAAGCTGTCGTTGAAGTCAATGAAGAGGGCACTGAAGCCGCACCAGTCACGAGTGTTGGAATTCGCGCAACGAGCGCGCCACCCGAGTTCATAGCAAACCGACCATTCTTCTTCGCGATTCGTGATAATGAGACAAAAACTGTACTATTTATGGGCAGTGTCGTAGACCCTTAGATGGAATAGGAATCACGATTCAGATCAATAATATAGATTTTCGTGCCGATCAAACGCCACAGCAAGAGTTATTGGTGTCAGGGGCGATAATTTACCAAAATTATGGCGGCGATGTTGTCGCATACCTTTAGAAACAAAAAAGGGGTATTTCTGATGAAAGCGCAATTTAAAATCTTTTACAGATTAAGCACTGTCCTTATAATGTGCGGATTGATGCTCTTTATCTATATAGGCTGCGGGGGCGGTGAAGATGCTGAGGAAAGTGCAGTGTCTGATTTCGGATATATTTCAACAGGCTTAAATCCACCAAACGGTGCCGCCTATGACGATGTTTTTTTTAGAGAGTATGGCACAAACCCTTTTATTGATACAGAAGACGATCACTTTTCAACGTTCGGTATGGATGTGGATACCGCCTCCTATTCTGTCATGCGACGTTATCTCCGAGACGGGCATCTTCCACCAACGGAAGCCGTCCGAGTAGAAGAATTCGTCAACGCCTTTGATTACAACTATGTGCCACCCTCACAGGACGCATTTGCTGTTCACATTGAGGGAGCACCATCCCGATTTGGTGAAGGCAAACGCCTCCAATTGTTGCGGATCGGCATCCAAGGTCGCGTTATTCCTGACGAAAACCGTAAGGACGCGATGTTAACTTTCGTGATTGATGTCTCCGGTTCAATGGCTATGGAAAATCGGTTGGAACTGGTGAAACGCGCGTTAACGCTTTTGGTTGAACAACTCCGCCCAGCGGATGAGGTTGCTATTGTCGTTTATGGAACGCGCGCCCGAACCATCCTTTCACACACCGGAATTGAGAGACGTGAGGAAATCCTGGAGGCAATCCACTCTCTCACACCAGACGGGAGCACGAATGCAGAAGAAGGACTTCGTCTTGGATACAAACTTGCCTCGCGCCAGGCAAGGCGTGGTAACATTAACCGTGTGATTCTCTGTTCAGATGGTGTTGCTAATGTTGGAAGAACAGGGCCCGATGCCATTCTTAGGGAAATTCGTTCCTATGTCAAGGAAGGAATTACGTTGACAACAGTCGGGTTCGGCATGGGCAATTTCAACGATGTCCTCATGGAACAACTTGCCAACAAAGGCAACGGTAGTTACGCTTATGTTGATACCCTCAACGAGGCAAAACGCGTCTTTGTCGAAAACCTGACAGGAACATTACAACTCATTGCTAAAGACGCTAAGATCCAAGTTGAATTCAATCCTGAAGTCGTCAGCCGCTTCCGTCTGCTCGGCTATGAAAACCGTCGTCTTGAGCACGAAGATTTCCGTGATGACGACGCTGATGGTGGCGAAATCGGTTCAGGGCACAGTGTCACAACCCTCTATGAGATTAAGCTTCATGAAGGTGCCACCGGACAATTGGCGAAGGTCTTTATACGTCATGAAGACCCAGATACCCATCGTGTGTCGGAAATTAATGCGGAGATTTTCACAACAGAACTGAACGCCACATTTGAAGCAGCATCGCCTGAATTTCAACTCGCCGCGACTGTAGCAGAATTCGCAGAAATCCTGCGCGAGAGTTTCTGGGCACAAGAAGGGAGCTTAGAAGCGGTACAGCAAAGCATTGAAGGTATTGCTCCTCAAATTCCCAATGAACGAGTGGATGAACTAAGCCATCTGATAAGTCAAGCAATTCGCTTTAAGGCTCGCGAGAGCGAATAACTATAGGACTTAACGCAATCCACTACACTTGCTGGCGAGGTTTCAGGATGTGTTCCAATTTTGCGTAAGCCCTACAGTTTGCATAGAAGATTATGAAAAGTCTTATTTTCCTCTTACTGATACTGCCGATACTTTCAGCATCCGCTTCGTGGGAGTCAGTGGAGAGTCCACACTTTCGAGTCTACTACCAAGAAGGTACAGTAGATCCAACGTCAATTCTTCAGATAGCTGAGGATTTTTACGCCGAAATGCCACAATTAACAGACCGTATGCCGGCAGGAATGATTGATATCTGGGTCTGCGATACACAAAAGGAATTTCAGGATTCTGTTCACGCCCCGATTCAGGATTGGGCAGTCGGATGTGCTTTCCCTTTGAGTCGACGTATCATTATCCAAAATCCGAAACACATCGCGCTGGCGAAACTGCAGTTAGTCCAAGTGCTTCGGCACGAGATCGCGCACGTCCTCTTCGGACAGTGTACACGCAAAGCCGTTAAAGAAATTCCGCTGTGGTTTATAGAAGGCATAGCGATCTACTTTGCGGATGAATGGGTGCCGAGTCGTCACGAAACATTGCTAAAGCACATTTTCTCTAAATCTATCCTACCGCTTCAAGCGTTAACGCGAGGTTTTCCGAGTTCGCAAACTGGTGCGGATCTGGCGTATGCCGAGAGTCAAGATGCCCTCCGTTGGTTGGTTGAAGTCAAAGGTAGAGATGTGCTGTTCTCGCTTATTTCGGAACTCCATGCGGGGAACAACTTCAATACTGCTTTTGAAGCCGTAGTTGGATGGGATCTTGCGACCTTTGATGTCCTTTGGCGTGAATCATTAGCGGAACGTTACAAATGGGCATCCCTCTTCTCCAATTCCTACTTTTTGTGGGGTGGACTCGGCGGGTTGGCACTCCTTGGTTATTTGGTCCGCCGGAATCGTAGACAGCGGCACCTCAATAAACTCTCACAACAGGAAAATACTATGGACACATTCTTCAGGACTTAATTTTAATGAATACCTCTCTCATTTATCTCACGCTCTGTTTTATCGCTTTCGCCGCCGCGGCGACAGCACAATCAAAACAACTCACACAGTACCCGGATCAACTCACGCGCGACGGGCATATCGTTGTTCTACCCGACCACGGCACCGTCTATATCGTTTCCGACCTGCATGCCCATTGGGACGACTTTAATCAATGGTTGCGACTCACAAAACTTGTCGAGCGAATTCAAGCGGGCGAAGATGTCTATGGATTGATACTCGGTGACGCAATTGACTATAAGCCAGATGAACCGAGACACCCACCTTATGGTGATACTTTAATTGTTGACCGGGTTATGGAATTCCAAAAACAACTTGGCGATAAGGGCAAAAGACTTATCTATCTCCGAGGAAACCACGAATTTGCCGCTGCAGATGCTTATGCAATGCTGAAGAAACAGGGGATGACAGCACAAAATCAGGCAGAATTTATTCGTTTATTATACGAAAGTCCACTTGGTGCCTATTACGAGCAATTCAATTTCATTGAGAGAATGACAGACGTTCACTATGAATTCCTTTTGAATCTGCCAACAGTTGTTATCGCAAAAAACGGTTTTGTCGGCATTCACGCCGGTCCTGCCCGTTTCATCAGAAACCTTACTGATCTCGTTAATCCGAGTCCTAAAACGCTTGAAGAACTTCTCTGGCCTCGTCCTGTTATCGCGTACCCTGGGGGCTATACCCTAACACATATTAAAAATTTTCTTGAAGCCATCCATGCGAATCTTCTGGTCGTCGGGCATACCCCCATTCACTATTTTCCCTCACAAAACGTCAGAGACGGTATAGCAACATTCGGTGAGAATCAACTCATCTTTTCGACGGGCTATAGCGGCTCGCCGGGAATTCCAACCTATATCGAAATTGATCTATCAGAAACATATACCTCTGTCCACATGCTGAAGTTAGGGGTGAACATTCATCATCTGTATGACAAGGCGAAAAAACCAAAATCGGACTAACAGACCCACATCATGCGACCACTCATTTACATCATGACCCCCGTATTGATTCTCACGATCCTCCTCGCTTCTCGCTTTGTAACGTGGGATGCCATTAAAGGCGAGAATCAACAAGCACAGGCATACGTTCAAAAAGGAACAACAGCACTCAGATCATGGAAACTTCCACAAGCGATCAAAGCGTTTACACGCGCGATTGAAATTGAACCGAAGTATGCCGAAGCTTATGTGAAACGCGGACTCGCCTATTATCGTTCTGCAGAGTACGAAACCGCTATCGCAGATTATACCCAAACGTTAAAACTCAAAAGGTATCAAGCCGATGCCTACGCAAGCCGCGGTGCCGCATATCAATCGTTAGGCGATATGCAGCGCGCGATTGAAGATTACTCTGCCTCACTTAAGAGGAGGCGGAGTCCCCATGTTATACAGAAACGAGCAGAAACCTATTTTAAACACGGGGACGTTCAAAAAGCACTCGCTGACTACGATGATCTGATTGAACGGAATCCCTCAGCGATGGCATATTATGGACGTGGTAACGTTTATCTCCAACTCTCTATTCGAGGTCATGAGAACCGTTTAAAACTTGCACTGGCAGACTTGGATCAGGCTATTGCACTTGAACCGCGTTTCGCGAATGCATACATCAGTCGTTCACAGGTCCATTCACAGTTCGGGGATCGCACATTAGCAAGCCAAGATTCCAAGCACGCTAACAGACTTCTGATCGATGCACTCGACAAACAGATAATACAAGCACTAATGATACATGTACTAATCAAATATATAAACGCACTTTGAGTTTTTTCTTGAAAAAACCCCAAAATTGTGATATACTTTAAAAGGGAAGTGTTTAGTATTTCGCTTGGCTCTTCTCGGTGTTTGTGAGCAGAATCGCTCTTATCGACAACGATCTGGAAGTTAAAAACTTATGTTCATTTTGGATTTTTTAACAGGAGGCTAACAGGGTTAATATGACCGGAGATGCATTGGGTTTAGTTGAAACGAGAGGCTTAGTTGGGAGTATTGAAGCTGCCGATGCGATGGTGAAAGCAGCCAACGTCCAACTTATCGGTTACGAGCAAGTCGGTGCTGGTTATGTGACCGTCATGGTGCGTGGCGATGTCGGTGCGGTGAAAGCCGCAACGGATGTCGGTGCTGAAGCAGCTGCACGCGTCGGCGAAGTTGTTTCTGTTCACGTAATTCCACGTCCACATGCTGAAGTCGAGACCATCTTAAAGAAAGCGTAAACTATGCGTATGTGGCTTGACCACACGTTGCTTGAGAACGTTTGCAACATCCTAACAGAAAAGGCGAACCATAGATGCCAGACCGTGCCCTTGTTGAGTTGATTACCCGCCGTGTCGTGAACAGGCTGACAACGGACCAAGCGTGTAGTGGTTGTGCTTTGAGAAGTTGTGATGCCGGAAATCGCGCATGTGATGCCGTCACACAGCAGCAGCAAATCCCCGTTGGGGTTTCAGCACGACATGCCCATGTAACGCAAGAACACCTTGAGATCCTCTACGGTGCCGGACACCAACTCACCGTCTATGCCCCTCTATATCAACCCGAAGCGTTCGCCGCGAACGAGACACTGACCATCGTTGGAAAGCGGATGCGGGCTATTGAAGCCGTTCGTATTCTTGGACCCGTGCGGGATTACTCCCAAGTAGAAGTCGCCCAAACAGAAGCGATCCGTCTCGGCTTAAGCCCTCCTATTCGAGACTCAGGCGATCTCGCTGGTGCGGAACCTATTACCCTCATCGGACCCGCAGGCAGTGTCTATTTAGAGGAAGGGGCTATCTGTGCTACACGGCACATCCACATGACACCCAGTGATGCTGACGCGCTCAATATTCGCGAAGAAGATCTTCTAAAGGTCCATTTCCCGGGTGAGCGAGCTTTGACGTTTGAAAATGTCCGACCCAAAATTTCTGAAGACTATGTGCTTCAGATGCACTTAGACACCGATGATTCCAATGCCGCAGGTTTGAAGGGTGGCGAACCTGTTGAAATCGTGCGTTAGGCCCTCCGTATACTTGAAGCAACATGAACCAAGAACTGATTGACCAAATTCGGAAAATTGTGGAGAGGGTACTGGAGGAGCAAGCATCTACCACCACGCAAATTGCAGACGAGAAACGACTACTCGCTATTTTTGGGGCGACGCAACTCGAATTGGATGAACCGCTCCAGCAGCTTCAGGCCTGCACGCAAGACGGATGGAAAATTACAATAATTTTGTCTGATCTCGCAACTAAAGTCATAAATCCGGAACCGATTCATGCTATATTTGGCGAAGAGAACGTCCTACGGGAGGACATACTCACCAATATAGCAACCTTTGTGGATACGTATCAGCAGATCGTGCTTCCTGTTTTCTCGCATCCGATGGCTGCAAAACTCGCCTTAAGGTTAGTGGATACACCCTGCACCTATCTTGTATTTGAAGCACTTTCTAAAGGAAAAACAGTCATAGCGGTCACCGATGCCCTTAATCAAAATGGGTCATCCGCAAAAATTAATGCTATTGAGGTTGAATATGTAAACGTTTTATCCGAACTTGGCGTTCAATGGGTACCTATGATGCAGATTGCCGAGTCGATTAAGAACCGAACAGACGACTCACCTACCAGTTTGGACAGACCTCTAATTAGCGCAACGACCATTTTAAACCTGGACACGAACGTGCAAGAACTGGTTCATGCAAAACGGGCGATTATTACACCACTTGCCCGTGAGCATGCAAAAAAGAGAGGTATTAAACTAATACCCAAAAGTTAAAAAGCACCAGAGCCATTAGTTTTCGTCGGCATTAATAGTAAAGTCTGTCTATCTCAAACGGGGAACTGCGATCAGGACATCGGATCACAGAAAAATCAACTAACTTTGATTAGTCACTTGCCCCCATTTTTTTCTGAAGGTTTGTGGTGAAAGGTTTTTGTTGTTAA
>VXXH01000201.1 GCA_009835515.1 Candidatus Poribacteria bacterium | reverse complement strand
TTACCGCTTTTTTGCGTCTGAATGTCCGATATTTTCTCAATTTGCGTAAGTCCTATCTGTAACCGATCTGCAAACCCAACGTTTATACTCTCACACATGTACACATGTCTACATGTCTACATGTGGGGAGGCGTAAATAAAGACTATGGTAATTCTATCAAGCAAGGGTGAAGCGGGGAGGTCTAATGGCAAATAAACCCACACTCGCAGAAACACACAGCGGCATCAAGCAAATTCGGCAAGAGGCGGTTGATGTGCAAATGACACCGAAACCGACAGCAATGGTGCCGCCCTCTCGTCAAGGTAAAAAGATGATTTCGGGACATTTTGATAAAGATGTGCATCGGCAGTTGAAAATGCTCGCATTGGAAAAGGAGACGAGTATTCAAAACTTGCTGAGCCAAGCGTTGAATGCGCTGTTTGAGCGGAACGACAAGCCGCCGATAGCGTGAACCCATTTCCGGAGGATACAATGATTTCGAACGCGAACTGGAGAATCTTAGAGAAAACCAATCGGATGCTCGCGTTGAACTGGGAAGCCCTCAAACGCGCACGCGCAACCGAGGATAAACATACCATCAAGATGGCTGAGATGAATTACTTTCAAGCGTTGCAAAGCGTGATTGTATCAACGCAAAACGCGGTCGCTCAACAGACGATCTCGACTCTCTCAAAGTAGATTCGTTCTCTTCAACGCCTTTTGTGTCTGCTATAAAGTTGCGACAAGGGGAACAACAGATTTGTTGTTCCCTTTACGCCGCGGCTGAAAAACCCGCGGCATTTGTCCATTATCTTTAACGGAACAGCATAACTGTTGTTCTGCTTACTTTGCGTGTATTATCGCCGATGCATGTGTGCTATTAATTTCAAATTTCGGTTCTGGATGCCCCGCTTCTGCCAGCAACCTTCTCGCTATTCGTATGCCCACACCAAAACGTTGCACGAGTTCAAAAGTCCGCATCGCTTCCGCCAAATTAGGGTTTCGATAGTCAACAAACCCGGGCTTCCCAAAATTTTCAGCCGTTATACTACCAAATACACCGCCCGGACTTAAAACCTCAATCCGGTCGTTGTACCAATACACATGAACCGGGGCATTCGTGCCTTCGTAAGTCCGGTGCATAATAGCATTTCGGGTGATTTGTTGCACCGCTTCTATTGGATAAAGTGCTGTCCGTTTTTCAATGGGACCGGATATAATATCAACTGCAATGCGGTTATGTGCTATCAGTTTATCGTCTAAACGGCGGATCTGGTCAGAAATCGCCCCGCGTATTGCAAGACTGTCAACAATATCATCCGTGAGTTCGTTCCCATCAACTCTGAGGAATTGCACATAAGCCCCGGGTAGGAAATCCTGTGGGTTCTTTCCAAGCGTGAGGATGCCGAGTACAGTTGCTGTCGGATCATCTGCAGCGGCGATCATCTTTGTGGCTGCGAGCTGTTCATTCAAACTCCGATCATTGGCATCCAATATTTCCGCAGAAAACGCTTTCGGTAGGTATTCATAACTAAACAAAGCCAAGTTAAGGTCGGAAATCTGACTTGACAGGACAGGATAGAGGTCAAACGGACGCTCTAAATATCGCCGTTTTTCATTGAGTATCCGCTCATCTTGTGCTGTGGCGGTATCTCGACGCGGCCCTGTTCGGATGTGAATCGCCCCTCTGCATCGTACGGGCGGTGAGTCGCTCGGTTCCACTTTAACTACTGCTATTTCCTTACCTTGTAGCCTCCGCTTTTCTACTGTCAGGGACGGTGGAGGCACAACGTTTCCGTCTGTTTTCATATCGGCTAACTGACGCAACAATTCATCCGTAATTGGTGTAGTTCCGAGAGTTATGTCGTCTTTCACACCTACAAGAATAAGTCCCGGGTTTCTATGGTCTGGTAGATCGTTGGCAAAAGCGCAAATTGCTTCCCTGATCTTTTCTGGAGCACTGCCAGACAAAGATGCCTTAAACTCGACAGTATCAGATTCCCCAGTTTTAATGATTTGCAGTAGTTCTTCGTCTGTGAAATTCGACATCAGAATATCCGCCTAATTTGGTAAAATCGAAAAGTCTACAATAAGTATACAGCGGGAGTTTGGGTTTGTCAAGGCATCATCTTTGATTCGGTTGTTCTTAGGTGATCAATACAACACATGCACCCGATTCTTTCCACGCACCGTCTCATCTGGCAAAGTAATCGGCACTTCAACGACAACGATGAACGCGCCATCCGCACTGATCGCAAGCGTATCATAAGGCAGTTGTCCTTCTGTACGATAGGTGTACAGATATTTCGATAAACCGCCGCCTTCTGCTGTCAAATCAAACACTGATACGCCATGAAGACTCTCGTTCGGATCTTGTGTACGCTTGGAAACAGACAACGCAGCATAACGATCTTTTTCATCAATGCGCAAGCCTTGTGGCATATTCTCAAGTTGCCACTGCCAGATTTTTTCGCCAGACCACGAATAAGCAAACAGCGTCATCCCGTTGGGGTGTCCCGCCGAAGGTTTTTGTGCGCCCTTCCGAAGATGATAGGGAATGTAAGTGTCCCCAGTAACAAAAAGTGCTGCCGCATCCGTTGCACCGATCGTGCCGGAAGTTGCCACAATAGGAATGCCACTGACCTCTAATGGGGTCGTCAAATTCTCCTGCCATATCGGTTCCGACTTGTTCACGTCGAAAATGAAGGCGCGTCCGTCATCGGTTGTCAGGTTGATGAACTTACCACTGGGAGATATGCTGACACCGCGCCAAAACGTGACCTGTGCGAAATACTCGCGCAGCGGTTCAATATCCGCGTGCCACTTTTCTATTCCGTCTGCTGTGTTAAGCACAACGAGTTTGCCATTACCGACACCGTTTTCATCGGTCGGACTCCCTTGTAGGTTATGTCCACTGTCTGTTACAAGCCCAAGGGTCTTCCCATCGGCACTTACGTCAAACCAGCGTATTATCTTTGAAGTCGCGCTGTCATGGGGCCATTTCCAAATGACATTCCCCGTTTCGCTGTCAAACCTATAGAGTTGGGACTTCTTGAGGGGTATATCATTTTCTTTCCATGAGTGTACGCTTGCAACCAAAAGGTCTCCGTTAGCCAGCGTTCGCATACACGCTGGACCGGGGTAGTTGACCCAAGCGTAGACGCTGTCCGGATTGCTCGGCGTAGAAGTTTCGATGTCATCGGCGGTGCGATATTTCCAGCGAAGTATCGGTTTTTCGGCGGTCAGATCGTAGCAATAGATAAGTCCATCTGCTGCCTGTTCCCCTACGTAGAGCAAAGAACCATCAGAACTAAACGCCATCCGTCTTACGTACCCTTCCGAAATACGGGTTTTCCAGAGCGTCTCACCCGTAATCGGCTGGAGAACAGCGAGGTGTCCACTGTCTGTCGCAACCGCCAACTTCTCTGTATTGGGCGCGCCTCCGTGTCCTAAGGCAACCGCTGTCGGTTTCGCAGGTTGACGGAGGCTTTCCATCAGCGACAAAAGCGCGTCTAATTCAACAGTGCGGATGAGATACGACACCGGCTTTAGCGGCGCAGTTGCTGTTATTAGGTGATCGTTCAGATGAAATTGGTAATCTTGATTAGGTTGCCATGTGAATTGTAGTAGGATGCGGTGGGTATCAAGTTGCTGGATTGTGGGGACTTTGGCTAATTCGTGTGTCGTGCCATCAAACACCCTCGCGACGCTGATTTTGTCCGAGATACCTTCTTTGTGTTCAGTTTCAATGACAACGCCCGTCCGAACCCAAGTGACGCTCATGTCGGCTGTCGCAATGCTAATGGGTAGGACGAAAAACAGGCAGAGTAGACTAAAAAGTAGAATTCGATTCATTGTTGTGTTCCTTATGGTGTCTGTATCGCAGAATTTTAAAGTTTTTTGGGCGTTGCTCAGTATGCGTAGAAAATCGCATTCACCAAGCAGGACGATCGCTTAATCCGCCACCCGCCAGAGGCCTCGTCCTAATTTCGCGCCGAGAAGCACGCCAATAAACGTATAGGCGAACCCTTCTATCAGGATTCGGAGAACAATATACCAATTGGCATAGAAAAGCCGGTAAAACAATATAGAGAGTTGGAGATCGACATAAACGGCAATCGCATCGCAGAGTCCCAACACGACTGCCCACGCTAATATATTCCGTCCGCGTACGAATAGAAATCCTGTTTCCAATAGAAGGACACTTGTGCCAGTGTAGACAATCGCCATGGGTGTGAAAAGTCCGAACGTAACACCACTGAGAAGTAGACGCACCGCCGAGACAAGCAAGATTACGCCGCTGCCTCTACTGTCGTGCCGTGTTGCGTCCTCCGGGGCTCCGCTAATATAAATTAACAGGGCAGTGAGCAAGGCATAGTAAAGCGTCTCGTTGATTAAACCGGTCAGCAATACAGAAAAGGGACCGAGGACGGCACGGATTAGATTGAGGAACAGCGTTGACGGCACCATGACACCTACGAAAATTGTCGTGCCGAATAGGGCGATAACAATGATCTGTTTTGTGGTGAACCTCGCGAAAATTCGCTCATGAAATCGTAGGACGACTGCGAAACCAATGCTGCTGCAGATGATTGCCAGTAGACTGATAAGCAGTGCTTGTTGGTTTGGAACAATCAGGTGTAATGGACGTTTTTCGCGAAGGATCGTCGCATCGCTGCCCCAAACTTTCACTGTAATGTCCCGTGCGTACTCTCCAGGAATTGCCTGTTCGGGTTTACCCTGCTCTATATACATTGGGTGAAAATAGATAGGCAGTGGAACTTCTGTAACCATGCCTCCGGGGAGACTGGCGAACGCTACACTCTGATGCGTCCCTCCATTTGCTGTCGCGGGTGGCGCAAGAAATGGAATTGTTTCACCACGCTTCGTATCTGTGTTGATTGATGATACGACGACATGGATCGTCTCTTCACCCATATTGCGGAGCTGCACGGTCTGATAAGTAATCGGCTCATACGCATTGGTCTGTGACGTTCCGAGCCATCCGAATAGTGGACGTGCATAGTAGAGGGTATCTTCGCGTTGTTTAGAGTCTACCGTACCCATTGCATCCGTAGGCATCTCGATTGATTCTATAGAAAGGCGTTCGGCAATCTCTGGAATAGTTGCCATCTGAAGCTGCACCCTCGTCTGCTGCTCCCATGTCTGTCCATTGTCTGTTGTGAAATGAACAGTTCCTGAAATTTCTTGATCGTCTGTTCGGTTTCCCTCGTCTGCTCTCAGGACTAACTCGTGGTACCAGACTTCCGACGCGATACCAAGTCTACCAGTGGTAGAGAGACAGGTTTCCTGATCGATTACCTCACTTTTCCAATCTGTCGGCAAGTGAACGATGGTTAACATAGGAGGCAGGCAAAGTTTAAGGTCAAAGGTCGTTGGCACATTCCCGTTTGTAACGAGGACTGTGGCCGTCATTTCGCTTCCGTCCAGAACGAGTGCTTTCTGCTCGCTTTCTGACGCATTTTTCATATCCGACTGCTCCGCAGCACCATACGGGATAGCAATCTCTAAATTTCCCTGTGTGTAGGAGCGCGGTGCAGCTATCTCTTGAACATTGATGCTCCCTGTTGACGCGGTCGCCTCAAATCTGTAGGTTTCACCGGCATGCCATTCAAAATAGAGTGACTCCATCTGCCGAGGCGGTACCGGAAAATCGAGTTGTGCGACTCTCACGCCGTTTGCATTAAAAGCACGCAGACGCTGTACCGGTGCCTCTGTCCTGAATTGCACCTTTGCCCCCAAAGAGAAGAACGTCACTTTCCATGAAAACGGTGCTTCTTTCGGAGTTGTGGCACAACTGATGAGGGAAACGAGCAGTAGCATGCACCAGACCGCTTTTTTTCTCGCTGTCATTCGATTCAGAGAATGCGTCATACCGCTGTCCGTTCCTAAGGTGAAAGATTGGAATTTCAACAGTGAATACGGGGCGCGGTTCTAAACCGCGCCCGCGAAGGCTAAGTTAAAGTGCTTGCCCTATCAGCACAAGGTCAAGGATATTGACGACTTCGTCACCATTAACATCGGCGATGATACCAGGTCCCTGATCTCCTAAGAACCGAGCAGCGATTACCATATCCGAGATATTGACAATCCCGTCGTTGTTTAGGTCTTCTCGGCGCGAGATAACTTGTGCGAACGCAAGAATAGAAGCACCGGGGCCAACATGATACGTTTGCAAAAGAGACGCATCCATGACATCCATGACGCGAACGTAATCCTGTCCACCGCCTCCCCAGTCGGGTTTGGTGATATAAAGATTTCCGTCCGGGCCAAAGGTCAAACCACCACCGATAGGGGCATCCGCATCGTTACTGAAGTTAGCAATCGTATCGTCTTCATCGCGAATCCAGTCTTGTGCAGCGACATCGTAGATGAGCAAACCGGGGTTCTGCCAGCTGCCTTGCATGAACAGCTGCTTTTCGGAATTAAGAGCAGCGGATCCAGGTGTGAACCCGAGTTTAACCGTTTTGGTAATCTCATCGGTGGTCCCGTCAATCAGAACGAGGTATCCGGTAATGTCATTGTAATTGCCTGTCGATTTGACGATAACAGTCGATTCGCCGTCGTTGAGGATTTGGCCCGCGTTTGTCGGCACCGGTATTGACTCCAGAATGATATCTGTCTCCGTATCAATCACTGTGACAGTGCTCTGGTAATAGGTGGTCTTTCTTGCTTCTGGGTCCCATTCCCATGCCGGATTCGAGACGTAGGCTTTGCCGTTGAGAAGCGTGATACCCGTCGGTTTATTGAAGGAACCGGTGAGAACTTTCGTTACATTACGATTCGGAATGTCAACGACATGCACCTCATGCGCCGCTGCACAGGTAACGTACAACTTCTGATCGTTGATAAAAACGATCTGCTGAGGGGTCGCACCTGCTTGAATCGGAATTTCGCCGACAATCTTTTGGTCTTCCAAGTTCACAATAAAGATGTTATCACCGTTGCTTGGAGCACCCGTAACGGGTAAATTAAAAGTCGGAATATACGCGAGATGTCCTCGGATGGCGAGACCAACTGCCCGCCTCCGCTGAAGCACTTCGTTGCTAAAATGGAGTATTTCGTTGTCAACGGCTCGTCTTTCATTCGGTTCCATTAAATCGATGAGTGAAAGCGATGCCGTAATACCCAAATCCGGATGCGTCAGGGCATTTATGACAACCGCAAGGTCTTGAACCTCTGTTTGTCCAAAGGTTGGATTAATGAGAAGCGTAAGGAATAGCACGACTATTAGTACGGATGCGTGCCGTTTGAAACGCGGTGTGGATGAGAAATGCCGCCGAGAGAAAAAAAATCTGTTCATTAAAACCTCCGTAATGAAACAAGAAACCCCTGCTTTCATCGGAAAGACAGGGGATGCGGCGACACTCTATATACGCTGATCCTGCAATGGGGTCCAAAAATTTCATACCTGAATCCGGACTTCTATATTTAATCAACAGGATACTACTGTGCGCTGTTCCACCGCTTTCCCGCGAAAGCAGATGCGTGAAACACGATCCAGGCAGGTCTCCTGACTTCCGATCTTTTGGCGTAGCTTGCAAGCCAAAACTTGCGCTACAAAAGTCCGCTGAACCTTCCCATCAGTAAATTGACAGTGGTGTCTTCAGCAGATATTTGTGATCGTTCACAGTGGCGGGGCCGTGGCGGTTTTTCACCGCGCTTCCCTATTCTCCGG
>VXXH01000654.1 GCA_009835515.1 Candidatus Poribacteria bacterium | reverse complement strand
CAATCAAAGTTCTCATGCCTTGGAGTATTTCCTAAGGACCGAGGGCTATTCCCCTATCATCGTTGAGACAGTTGACGAGGGCTTGGAAAAAATTAATGCATCCGAAAATTTGAAAGTGGTCTTGCTCAATGTGGAATTGTCAGCGAACAGAGGTTTAGATGCGTTAGAGAGAATTAAGCATGAACACCCACAGGTCATTGTAATTGTGATCGGAGCGAGGGGGCAAACAGCGAGAAGAGCCCCACTTCGGGGAGCCATGGAAGTTTTGTCTCGACACACTGATATGGAAAATATCCGTCGGGCGGTTGATCGGGCGTTTGGCCGGATAGATAGCCGAAACAATATATTCTCATTTTTTGAAGAAGAAACTGAAGAAGAAATGCCTGAGGAGCAGCATGTTCTCGTTGGGGAGAGTGAAGCAATGTTTGAACTTAATAGAGAAATTGGTTGTGCAGCCAGTTTTAACATTTCAGTGCTGCTTGAGGGTGAAACCGGCACCGGGAAAGGGTTGGTTGCGCGCCTTATTCACAAAGAGAGTGAACGTGCAGACGCGCCGTTTGTTTCAATTGATTGTGGCGCGGTGCCGCATGAACTCCGTGAGGCTGAACTACTCGGTCATGAAAAAGGTGCATTCACAGGTGCGGAATCGGAGCGTCCTGGCGCATTTGAACAAGCTGATGGTGGCACCCTTTTCTTGGATGAAGTCAGCAATATGAGTCCAGCCCTACAAGAGACACTCCTCAATGTCTTGCAAGAAAGAGAGGTCCAACGCGTGGGCGGAACGCGGACACGCAGTGTGGATGTGCGCGTCATCAGTGCTACGCATCAGAAATTGCGGGAAATGGTGGCGCAAGGAACATTCCGAGAGGATTTGTACTACCGTCTCTGTGGACATCAGATCTCTCTGCCGCCCTTACGGGAACGGATAGCGGATATTCCGTTACTGGTCACGTACTTTCTGCAGCGTATTGAGGCAGAAAATGAGCGGGCGAGGTCCGATATTTCTGAAGAAGCGATGGGATTGCTCCAAACGTATAACTGGCCGGGCAATGTTCGAGAGTTAGAGAGATGCCTCGAAAGCGCGACAGTCACTTCCCAAGGCGAGGTAATTATGCCGAGGGACCTCCCGCAAGAAATCCGGGCGTATAGTGGAGATGAAGGTTCAGAACGAAGCGAACCAGAAACCCGATCTTCGGAAACGTCGGAAACACCGGTATATCAGAACCTGCTTGATTTGCCGGTCATGGTGTTCTGTCAGTTTCTCTCTGATGGACAGTTTTGTCAGTTTCTCTCTGATGGAGCGTCAGATATCACGGATCGTCAAATCGCCGAGTGGTGGGAAGCGTTCTCTAATGATGGACGCGCCCGTGCCAATAGTGCCAGACGCGAAATTGATAATTGGAGGCTCGAATTTAACACGACTAACTTAGAGTTTCCTATCTTCTCGGACGACTGGATTAGGCGGGTGATTGACGATGCCATCTCTCAATTGTCAAATCTTCGGCATAGTTCCGAACCCATAGAAGAAGCAGAGTCTATCAGCATAAAAGGAAGAACCCGCAAAGGCAGCCTGACTGCGGTGCTACACGAAGTCGTAAAGAGTTATGGCGGAGACAGAGAAAAAATCGCGAGAGAATTGCGTATTTCCCTCGCGCAGCTTGAGAGGTGGTTGTCGTATCGGACAGAAGATGATGGTTCACTTTTCACATCTATAGAGGCTTCGCGCCGGCTCGAACGGTTTCCTTATGACGATATCCTAAGACTTCTTACAGAACCTATCAGCCTTTTCATGTTGGAGAATTTCTCACGTCCAGCATGGCGAAACAGAAGTCGGAATGGGCAGAGGCAGGCGGTTCACCTTGCTTTGAAAGTGCTATCTAAGCGGTTGGCTGGCGATCATGGCTGTATCTATTTCGGCGGGATGATTTTTTCGCAAATTGAATGGAATGTCTATCGCCGGGCACCCTACCTATACACGGATCATGCTGAAGCGGCTACGGCATTAGACGTAGATATCAGAACCTTTAGGAAGTACTGGCCTGAAAGCAACGTGTTCCCGAGTCATCACACGCTTTTTAGGGAATAGCATTTATGCCTACGCATCTAATCCTGTGCAACAGACACTCGCGTTCCATCTTGTAACCGGTGTTGATTATCTACAATCACTGATGTACCTCTGGTGAGTTGCGAGGTAACCTCAATTTCACCGCTGTGAACACCGCCAACGTTTACCTGTTTTGTGCGTGCTACGTTTCCTTCAACGACGAAAATAGTACCGCTGCCGTTCTGGATATTCAAGACGGAGCGCAACGGGAGCAGTTGTACATTTTCGCGTTCACCTGTTTTGATGGAAACCGTGATAGCCGTCCCGGGTTTGAGGCTGTTTTTGGAATTCGGTACTGTCGCGTGGACAAGCACGGTGTTGTTGTCAGGGTTAACAGTCGGACTGATGAAAGCAACCGTGCCGACAATATTCCGAATACCGGAATCCGTAGAGATCAAGACGAGGTTGCCGTTATTAATGCGGCGCGCGTCTCGAGTAGGCATATTCCAAACCGCTTTAAGAATATCTACTGCGACCACAGTAAATGCCGGTTTTGCTGTCGGCGATGCGGCGAGTTGGGCATAATCACCGACGTTCAGGTGTTGCGTTGCGATAATACCATCAATCGGGGATTTGATCGTTGCATCACTTAACTGCTCCTGTGCCAACTTCAGTTGCTCCGAGGCTTGTGTTACTGCCGTTTCAGCGATGTCGATCTCGCGTTCCCAGGACTTTGCTTCGACGAGTTTCTGGGCTGTGTTGCGGCTGGCTTGTGCTTGGGTGACCTTCGATTCCGCTGAAGCGATCTCGCGTTCCCAACCACGGCTCTCCACAATTTTCTGAGCGACCGCTAATTCTGCTTTCGCCTTCTCCACGGAAGGATGTGTCGCGCCTTCCTCAAACTGTCCTGCTGTAACCTTAGCTTCTTCTAAACGGGTTTCCGCCAATTTCAAACGTTTGTCTACGGATTCAAAATTGCTATCACTGATGAGTTGTTTTTCGTGAAGTGACTTGTTGCGATCAAAATTCGCTTTCGCATCATCGCGTTCCACTCGCGCGCGTTCCAACGCTTGTTCTGCATTTGCTTTAGATTTTTCAATTGTTTCTTTCGCTGCTTGATGTGCGATCTCTGCTTGTGTGAGTTGATTACGGATGCGCATTTCGGCGAGAGATTTTGTCTCCACAAGTGTTGCTTGTGCTGCCATCAATGTCTCCTGCGCAACCGCTAATTGCGATTCAACACGTGCTTGTGCGCTGGCTTGCGTTGTTGTCAGTCGCGATTGTGCACTGCTTAATGCGGATTCAGCGCGTATGACGGCGAGCGCAGCTTCTTTTCCGCTGCTCTGTGCAAGCACATCGCCTTTCGCTACACTTTGCCCTACTTTTCCGGCGAGTGAAACAAGTTTGCCCGAGACATTGGCAAATACTTTAACTTCAGCCTTGGGTTGTAGATGTCCGGTATAATCCTTTGCCGAGACAAATGTCCCGCGCCGTGGCGTTGTAACAGATACAGTTACCGGTGATGCAGTATTTTGCGCCGCCACGGTGCTAACACTGAAGCAACAGATGACGAAAAGCCATAGCAACTGCCTTTTTAAAACATGTTTACTGCTCATTTTTGAGTTTATCCTTAAAATCCTTTGTGAATTTTCGCATCTTCGGGTGGATTACAAATTGGCAGTACGGCTGCCTTGAATTTAAAAGAAAATAGTTCTGGTGATAATCTTCGGCAGGATAGAAGGTGTCAATTGGCGTGATCTCTGTGACAATTGGATCGTCCCACATATTGGATGTATTCATCTCTGCTTTAGATTGTTCGGCGATGCGCTGTTGTTCTTCTGAGTGATAGAAAATCGCGGAACGGTACTGCGTGCCGACATCAGCCCCCTGCCGATTTAACGTTGTCGCGTCGTGCGTGTGCCAAAGCACTTCCAAGAGTTCCTCGTAAGAGATAACCGTCGGATCGAATTGAATCTGGATCACTTCAGCGTGTCCCGTCATCCCCATACACACGGCTTGATAGGTTGGATTGACGGTGGTGCCACCTGTGTATCCTGAGACGACCTCGTGAACGCCTTCCAATTGCTGAAAGACTGCCTCAACACACCAAAAACAGCCCGCGCCGAATGTCGCTGTCTCTAATTTCATTTTTTATGACGGTTTTCGCGCTGTGGCGAACCCCGTACGTCTCCTTTTGTGTTTTGTAACGTGGATTTGCTGGCGAGGTTTCTGATCTCGCCGTTTTGGGACGAAATGGCAGTGTCGTTTCGTAAGAATCGCGAGCTCAGCTCGCTCCTACAGGTATCATAAATGGCATTGTCACTTGCAAAAAGCAGGCAGCTGTGATATATTGGGTGCTATGCAACGCCTTCTCTTAATTCCCATATTTCTCTGTCTGATAGCATGTCAATCAGAGGAACAGCGAGCCCAGAAATTTGTTGCCCAGTTGAGTGCGACGGAGGCAGCCCGCCGTACCGAAGCGTCCAAAGCCTTAGTCGCAATGGGATCCGAGGCGATTGATGCCCTCATTCGCGGATTATCCGATGAAAATCCGCAGATTCGTGAGATGTCGGCGTGGACGCTCAGCGAAATCGGGGTCCCAGCTGCCCGCATTGCACCTGCCCTTATTTCAATCCTCGCCGATCCGGACGAAAACATCCGTGTTGTCGGTTCTGTCGCGTTACAGAATTTGGGTGAACCTGCTGTGCCGTATCTTATTGATGCCTTAAAAGCCGAATCAATGGAGATTCGATTGAATGTGGCTTACGCGTTAGGCGAGATCAGCACACCGCTGGATACAATTCTCCCTGCACTTATTAGCACGCTTACAGACCCGGAATGGAACGTCCGCCGCCTTGTCGTGCGTGCCTTGGTTACGATCGGATCCCCTGCAGTTGAATCGTTAATCCAAGCACTCAATTCGGATGATCCTGACCTTCGCCGTATGGCAGAACGCGCTTTAAGCGACATCGGGACTCCAGAAGCACGCCGAGCAATCGCTGACGCGAAGCGACAATTTCCCTCTGACCGCTAAGGTGATTGAGACGGAATCACCTGCCCCTCAATGCGGAGGCAATCGTCCCAATAGGCGACGGCGTAGTTTTTTACGGGTTCAGGTTGCTGTGCCTGTTCGAGATACTTTGCAATCCAGTCGAGCAGCTGCTGCCGGAAGGACTCTCGGATCTCACCGTCAACATAAGCCAATTGGTGGAAATCCTGCCGAGCGTCCTCGTCTAACTGGAAGTCAACTTGACGATAAAGTACAAGGTTCGCTATCAATCCGAGCGTGAGGTGTTCAATCGGATTCGGCAAGATACTGAGCGGCGGATCTAATGCGAACAGATTATCTAAGGGCAAGGCTTTCACGTAATCGCATCGGTTCTCGATGCATGCCAATTGTCGGTCAATCATTTCGACTTCAGCCAAGTGGAGGAGCGGACGTGGGGTCTCGGTATCCCTGATTGTCACCTGGAGTGTCCGGATGGAGGTCCGATATATCAGCAACGCCTTTAGAAATTCGAGTTCTGCTTGTGTATAGATTTGGATGCCTTCGGTTTCCAAATCGGTATAATTGGTGCCAAGGAGGCGTTCTTCATCTCTATTGGGTGGCAGAATCACGGCATGTTCTAAAAGATGGCGCGCCCTGTCGAGCGATTTCTCCATTAACGTATTACCGATTTGGAAAAACTTAACCGTCCGAGTTTTATGAAGTAACTGCGCTGCTCTATCCAGATCGCCTTTGCTGCCGTATTCCAATCCGAGACTGGTGAGCGTGAAGGCTGTTTGGATATGCGTCCGCAGTGCGGATTCGTCGGAGAGGTCTGCCGTTTTCATTGTGATGAGTTTATGCGCAATGGCGGCAATACTTTGGTAAAGCGCGTCTGCCTGCTCACGCGGGATGCGTCCGAGGGTATCACCGTGTGCCAATGCTTGAGCCAGGAACAACCGCCTGTCAAGACTTGCCTCAGCGACGAGAGAAAACTTATTCGTTGTCATCGTCTTCTCCATCCTCATCATCCTCATCAAATAAAATCGAATCTAAGTCAACTTTTTCCATGAGGTCGGCTTCAGTGACATCAACGCCTGCTGCCTTATCGCGTTCGACGACACGCTCGGCTCTGTCTGCCTGTGCGGCATCGAAAATAGCGGCAAGTTCTGCCTCAACATCACCCTCAGTATCAATTGCAAAGAGTTCGGTGATGAGCATCTCAAATATCTCATGATCCGCTTCCCAGATAGCGTCGGAAATTGCTCGGGCACGTTCGTCGGCGTAATCAATCGCGTGAGAAGTTGGATCCAGAAGTCCACTTTCAAGCAGCAATCCAGCGTGTTGGTCTTGAAGTTTGATACGTCCGTGGAGGAGTGCTGCGAGTAGACGGATATCTAATTCTCTGAGGAACCGCCCCAGTTCGTCCCGATCACACTCAGAGAGTTCAAAGAGCCAGAGGTCCAATGACGCTTCATCAAGTTTGCCCTCGCGCCAGACGGCAATATCTAAGAGTTCCTCAAATTGATCGTTTGAGAGACACGGCAGCAGTGCCGAGGCGAGTCCTGAGCCGAGCATGGTATCCAAAACTTGGAGTACATCTTCAGTCGGACTTTCCTGAATGAGTTCCGTACAATCCGGGACGAGATAGTAGAGTTGCTCGCGTGCTCTTGGGTTGCGGGTTGCACTGAGAATCTCCAATTGCTGTTGCTTTCCGTAGCTTTGAAAGAGTTGCTCTGCTTCGCGCGTCGGTAAGGACAGCAGCTTCTTGCTTTCGGAGCGTGGGATTATCGTTTTTGGACTGTTCATGCCAACTCCTCCATGTAAGACGTTCCGATGTTGAAACTACGAATTTTCGATAACAGATGGCACTTTTGCGGTTGCCTCAAAAATTGTTCCTCACGAAATTGAGATTCTTTGCAGCAGACGCAACCGGATCGTCCTTACCGGGCGTTTCAAGTACAAACCAACTATCATATCCTACCGCGTGCGCAGCATCAAAGACGGCAGGAAAATCGACATCACCTTCGCCAGCGTGATTGCCACCAGTGTCCTTGATGTGCATCTGTGTGATTGCGCTCCCTAAGCTCCGAATTTCAGATGGCGAATCGTAGCCAAACCCGGTCGCATTGCCCATGTCGTAATAGACACCAACGGCTGATGAACCGACGTTATCAATAATCTGCTGGTGTTGTTCTGCGCTTAATGTTGATTCAATTGCGAGAAAGACCCCGTGTTTTTCAGCGGTTTCCGCGGCGGCTTTGAGTCCATCAATAAACCGCGATGCGTTAATGTGGTCATCTTGGATCTGTCCGCCTCCAAAAAAGGGCACCAGAATCACTTTCGCGCCGAGTTGTGGGGCGGTTTCTGCGAGGTATTGCAACTTCGCAATCCCTTCGCTGCGTGTGCTATCGGTCGGATGCATAAACGAAAAAGCAGTGAAACCCCCCGGCGACAGTGAGGACACCTCAATGCCTGCGGCTTCTGCCAAACTGTTCACCGTATCAATCCCGCCATCCTGCCAGAGGGCATGTTCACGGTAATTGGCTCCCATACACAGTTCGATACCATCAAACCCAATATCTTTTGCTTTCTGAAACGATTCTTCAAAGGAAACGGGCAACATGCCGTCCCGAATACCTACTTTCATAGTCTACCTCCTAAAGGCATAAGT
>VXXH01000128.1 GCA_009835515.1 Candidatus Poribacteria bacterium | reverse complement strand
ATTAATAACTGACAACCACTCAAAAGGGAATCTGTATGCGAAAAGAGGTACGCTGGGAACGGATGTTCCCTGACGAATTAGAAGCAGCGTTCAACGAATGTCCCGCCGTCTATTTCACCTATGGACTCTGCGAACCGCATGGCCCACAAAATACGGTTGGACTGGATGCGCTGAAGGCACACGCAATTGCTTGTCGTGCGGCACATACGCACGGCGGTATCGTCGCACCGCCTGACTATTGGCACATCCACGAACACGGCATGTATGCGAATTGGGCATATCGGAATGTCGGCGAAGCACGGAGCTGGCTCACTGCCATGCCAGCCTGGCAACACTTCAAAAATGTGTGTTATCACGCCCGCGCTGCTGATGCACTCGGATTCCACGCGGCTATCTTTCTCACCGGACACTACGGACCGAATTGGCAGGACCTCAAGACCCTTTTATCTTTAATCCAACCGCACTTCGCTATGCGACTTTATGGACTTCCTGACTTCGAGGCGAATACACCGGGGTTTGATCGTCAGGGTAACGGTGGCGATCACGCTGGTAGAGTTGAAACCTCACTGCTATGGGCATTGGAACCGGAATGCGTTGATATGTCGCGGATGCCTGCAGCGGATGCAGAAGGACCACACTTTGCGATGGGGTCAAACGCTCCCGACTCAGATCGGCGCATCGGGGAACGTATGGTGAACGATGAAGTCAAATGGCTTGGCGAAAAGATGAAAGCGTTGCTCGCTGATTACGCAGAACTGGATATTTCTGAACGCTGCCCTGTAACCTTTCAGGAAGTCGAACAGATATGGGCAGAAACAGTGTCACCTGCCTTGAAGACCTTTGAGACGATGAAAAATCCGAATGAATCGCCACCGGAAGATTCACAATGGTTTCGACAGTGCGAACTTCCAAAACTCCCTTAAAAGAGGCTATCTCATGGAAACGACAAACGGACAACTCCTCGAAAACTACCAAAAAGACGGATTCTTGACCGGTATCCATATTGCCGACGAAACCGAAGCAACACGCTATCAGCGCGCTTACAATGCATTAGAAGCAGAAGTTGGCAAAGAAAAATGCGAAATCGGTCTCATTGACTGGCATTTCGACTATCAATTTATCTGGGAACTCGCCACACATCCGAAGATTGTAGATGTCATTGAGGCACTCATCGGGCCCGACGTGATGTTGTTAGCGACACATTTTTTCTGTAAATACGGACCGCGTGAGAAGTTCGTCGCATGGCATCAAGACGTAACCTATTGGGGACTGGAACCGCCAGATGCGATTACCGCTTGGTACGCCATAGACGACAGCGACACAGGCAACGGCTGCATGCAGGTGATTCCGAGAAGCCATCAGCGTGGCATCCAAGAACACGGAAAATCTGAACAAGAAGGCAACCTACTGAGTATCAATCAGGAAGTCCCCGTTACCGAAGCGGAAGCAGAGACCGCTTTTGATCTGGTATTGAAAGCTGGTGAAATGTCTATCCACCACGGGCAAATGATACACGGCAGTCTCCCGAATCACTCGACCCGCAGGCGATGCGGGTTAACCGTTCGCTACATAGCCCCGTCAGTGAGGCAGGCGGAGGATAATTCACTGAAACGTCCTTGGAAACCAATCCTGCTGCGCGGTGAAGATCGCTACCAGAATTTCACGACTGTGCCAAATCCTTTTCCACTTCATGGGTAGTACACCCGTAGGTTGG
Source organism: Candidatus Poribacteria bacterium (assembly GCA_009835515.1). GTDB lineage: Bacteria > Poribacteria > WGA-4E > WGA-4E > WGA-3G > WGA-3G. Next base: position 6,007 of record VXXH01000128.1, on the reverse strand, counting down.
GTAGAACGGTGTTAAGAGAGCGGATGTTGACGTTTCAAACACACTTCAAATCCAATAGTTGTGATATGGACTCAAGAACATAGTGAAACCCACAGAGTTCCCAGCAGCTCATAACAAAGCGTTGGGTTTCACTCAATCTCTGGTTGATGGCCGTGTATGGAGAAAACTCCGTTTTTCTATGATCTTGACGGTTTTTGGTGGCATCCGTTCAACCCAACCTACGGAAATTTTACGGGTCCCCAAAGGAAAAGTAAACAAGGAATAAAATGAACGCTTATATCTACGATGTAATCGTCATCGGTGCGGGTGGGATGGGCAGCGCGACCGCATATTATCTCGCTAAATCGGGTGCCAATGTGCTCGTTTTAGAACAGTTTCAACGCGGACACACATTCGGCAGTTCGCATGGCCCAACCCGCATTATCCGTTTCTTCTATGATAAAGCTTTCTACACCGAATTGATGAAAACCGCCTACGCTGAATGGCGTGATCTTGAATCCGTATCGGGGAAACCGCTGCTGTTCATCACAGGGAGTGTATATCTCGGTGTAAGCGGGAAACATTATAAACTCGCTGCTCGGCAGAATTTAGATGCCGCTGGCGTTGAATCCGAATGGTGGAGTGCAACGCAATTGGCAGAACGTTTCCCACAGTTCCGGGTGTCAAACGATATGGACATCCTCTATCAGAAAGACACCGGCTTCCTTCATGCTTCCGAGTGTATCTCTACACACTTGCAATTAGCTGAACAGCACGGTGCAACAGTCCGAGAGGATACTCCTGTGACCGACATTAATTGGCAGGCAGATAGCCCAACCGTCCGTACCGAAAATGAACAGTTTCAGGGTAGAAAGGTCGTTCTGACTGCAGGGGCGTGGACAGGAAAACTTCTCGCTGAACTGAACCTTCCGCTCACCGTTACAAAACAGCAGGTGTGCTACTACCAACCGACAGACATGAACCGTTTCCAAGCAGATAGGTTTCCAGTCTTCACAGAAGCAACGGAAGACGGCGAATTCCTCTACGGCATCCCCGCATTCGGCTCTGGCGTAAAGATGGCACGTCACGGAAGGGGACAAGTCGTTTCTCCAGATACATGCGAACGCACCCCGGACGCAGATTACATTGCCCATATAGATGCATATATACAAGAACGCATCCCAGAACTTGGAAAAACCACACATGCCGAGGTTTGCCTCTACACCGAAACCCCGGATGAAGATTTTATTATCGACACACATCCAGACTGCCCAGATTTACTGATTGCGGCAGGTTTTTCAGGACACGGCTTTAAGTTTTGTTCTCTTGTCGGACGTATTATGAGCGAACTTGCCTTGGACGGCGAAACCGTTTTCGACATTCACCCATTTCGTATCGATCGGAAACCAGAAATCTCAAACGGTATTCCAAGGTTACAGTCATGACGAAGGGAAAGAAAATAATTGTTAGTGCGGTTCCAATTGGCTGAGATAAGTCTTAATTCCTCACAAGTTTCGCATTAAGGAGAGTAACCCAATCAAGAACACCAAAAACCAAGCCCGAAACGAAGTGGAGGGCGATTCAAACACGGAAAACGTTAAAGCCTCAGATTCCGTTGTTTATCCGCAAGGAAAGTTAAAAAGATGCAAACAACACTTAAGGCAGGAAGCGCGACCGCGAATATCACGGCACCCCTCGGTACAAGGATACCCGGAGGTTTCCGACCGAGATACGCTGAAAATGTTGACGATGAACTCTTTGCCAAAGCCGTTGTCATTGATAATGGGGCAACGCGTATCGCCATCGTTACATGCGATCTCATCGCCATACCGGAGAAGGTAGCAAACGCAGCTAAAACACGTATTGCTGATAGGTGTGGCATCCCGGCAGCGCACGTTATGGTGAACGCGACGCATACCCATACCGCCGTCGCTGTTGCTGATCTGCTCGGCGTTGATGAGGATACGGGTTACACCGAATGGGTACCACTGAAAATCGCCGATGCGGTTGAACTTGCAGTGTGGCGACTCAAACCCGCACGTATAGGATTCGCCAGTGTCAATGAAGAACGTATCACCTTTAATCGGCGGTGGCACATGAAAGATGGTACCGTCCGTTTTAACCCCGGTGTCAATAACCCTGATCTTGTGGAACCTACCGGGACGATAGATCCAGAGTTAGCGATGATGTTCGTCGAAGCCGATGATGGTACACCTATCTCCGCGGTTGCTAACTTTTCGCTCCACTACATCGGTACGGATAACGGTAATGCCCTCTCCGCCGACTATTTTGGGCATTTCGATCGGCTCATGCAACACTATTTGGGGGATACGTGCATCTCACTTCTCTGGAACGCCGCATCGGGACAGATTAACAATACCGACTTCAGTGGACAGACGAAATGGACAGCGAGCGGACACCGACAAGCAGTGAAAATGGCGAACGTCCTTGCGGGGCATTTTATCACTGAAATGCAGTTTATGGAGATGCACGACACGCTCGACCTCAGTGGAAACCTTGCCACGCTGACATTCCAACCCAAACAGATTACCGCTGGAGACCTTGAAGTTGCCGAGCAGGTGCTGTCCGTGCCGCAAGGAACTTACGATGCCTACGAGACAGGTCCCTTTAGTTGGGTTGTTGGGCAGCCGATACCGGAAGCACTCGTTGATGTCTACGCGCGTGAATGCCAACGTTTGGCGAAGTTGCCAGCGCAGATGACTGCACCTGTTCAGGTGATACGTCTCGGTGAAGCGGCGATTGTCGCACTGCCCGGAGAGGTATTCGTTGAGACCGGAATGAACATCAAATCGGCATCTAATGCGAATCCGACGTTCCTCGTCAGCCTGGCGAACGGGTATATCGGTTATATCTGCACGGACAAGGCGTTGACAGAGGAAGGTGGTTACGAAACTTGGGCGGCAATGTCATCCCTACCGGCTGTCGGAACAGTGCCAGCGATGGAAACGCTTGTGGCTTCGTTATTGGATTAGTGTGCAGCCGGAGTATGCCTTAAAAAATAAAGAGACGGGCATGGGGACCCGCCTCCGGGGAAAAATAGAATAGAAAGTTAAACAGCGGCAGGTCCTCTTTCACCTGTACGGATACGGATAGTTTCATCGATGGGTAGCACGAAGATTTTGCCGTCCCCGATTTTGCCGGTGGAGGCAGCCTGTTGCACGGCTTCGACGACTTTGTCGACATTTTCTTCCGCGACAACGATTTCGATTTTTAATTTCGGGACAAATTCGATCGTGTATTCGCTACCGCGGTACAATTCGGTATGCCCACGGCTGCGCCCGAATCCACGAACTTCGCTGACTGTCATGCCCCGAACACCCACACTGCTGAGTGCTTCTTTTACCTCCTCCAACTTGAAGGGGCGGATAATACATTCTAGCTTTTTCATGCGATTCTCCTTGCTAAAAAAGTAAATACGTTTGTATGGTAGCTTTGCCTTTCAATCAGGGCTTACAATCTTTGCCCTCAAGGTTTATAATACAAGTAGGATGGGCGGATACGGGATCCGCCCTATAAAGCATTCTTCAAAACCTCGTTCACACGATCTAAATATCGTGATAGAGGAAGAATTCATACGGATGGGGCCGCATGTTTACTGCATCGACCTCATTTTCACGTTTATAATCAAGCCAGACATCCAAAACATCTTGGGTGAACACGTCCCCCTTGAGGAGATATTCGTGGTCTTCCTCTAAGGCATCCAAGGAATCGCCGAGGGAGGCTGGCGTGGACTCAATGTCTGCCAACTCTTCGGGCTCGAGGTCATAAAGGTCTTTATCAAGCGGATCACCCGGATGGATGCGGTTCTGTATACCGTCAAGCCCTGCCATAAGCAGTGCGCTGAAGGCGAGGTAAGGATTACAAGACGGATCCGGTGTCCGGAACTCAACCCGTTTCGCCTTTTCACTCTTTGAGTAGACAGGAATACGGACACATGCGCTACGGTTCCGTTGCGAGTAGGCGATGTTCACAGGTGCTTCATACCCTGGAACCAATCGTTTGTAAGAGTTAGTTGTTGGCGCGATGATTGCACAGAGAGAGCGGGCATGCGCGAGCAAACCACCGATATAATAGAGCGCGTCCTCACTGAGGAGCGAATATCCCTGCGGATCATAGAAGACGTTCTTTCCATCTTTCCAGAGACTCTGGTGGACGTGCATCCCGGAACCGTTATCTTGGAAGAGCGGTTTCGGCATGAAGGTAGCGACAAGGTTGTTTTCACGCGCCATATTTTTGATGATGTACTTATACAACGCAATCTTATCGCCAGTCGTGGTTAATTCACCAAAGCGGATGTCAATCTCGCCTTGCCCTGCGGTTCCCACTTCGTGGTGGTGAACTTCTACATCAACGCCAGCTTCCATGAGCTTAAGGCAGATCTCGGAACGGAGGTCTTGAAGCGTATCTGAAGGTGGCACCGGGAAGTACCCCTCTTTATAGCGCGGTTTGTAGCCGAGGTTCGGGTTCTCTTCGCGACCTGAATTCCAACTACCTTCAACAGAATCAACAGAATAAAAACCGGAATGCTGGTTCTGTCCATAGCGGATATCGTTCAGGAGATAGAATTCTGCTTCAGGTCCCCAGTAACTGGTATCTGCGATGCCTGTGGACTGTAGATAGGCTTCTGCTTTCTGTGCGATATGCCGTACGTCGCGTGTGTAATTTTCCAACGTGATAGGATCTTTGATGTTACACGTGATACTCAGTGTCGGCACCTTGCAGACGGGATCAATAAGCGCAGTCGTTGGATCCGGAAAGAGCAACATATCGCTCTCGTTAATCGCTTGGAAACCACGGATACTCGAGCCGTCAAAACCGCAACCTTCTTCAAAAAGGTCTTCGGTCAACTCCTCTGCCATAAGGGAAAAGTGTTGCCACATGCCCGGCAGATCCATGAATTTGAGGTCAACGATCTTTACATCATTCTCTTTTGCAAGTGCAACCACCTCACTTGGTGTCATTCACATATCCTCCTATTTCGGCATAACTTGGGAGCCGAAACTTGCTATCAAAACTCAAAACTTCCTCGATCCAGAGACCGAGGTTACAATCTGATGAAACGGCGCAGGGAAGACGAGGCACAAAAGCCCGTGATTTCCCTAAAATCCCGCTTCAATAACTCAGAAAAATGTCCTTGATTCGTCAATTGAATGCGCAACTCATACCATTTGACGAGTGTCTTACTGAATAGGTAAGCAAAATTTATGCCAATCAACGGTGATTAAACATGGGACAGCATTAATTGACGAAAACAGACAAATTTTCGTGTAAACCCACAAATTACAGCGACCTAAGACGGAAAGTTGGCGTGAAATGGTCTGCTGCTATGATGTTTTGTCACGCCGTATCTCAAAAACTCCGAACTCTTGCTAAATTATTAGGCATAGCATTGCACATTTTTTGCGCATAGCACCGTACATCTATCAAAACCGCGACTTTGAAGTTATTCCTCCGAGAATTCAATATCTTTGGCGAATCGGCTCGTTTCAGGACCGTCCTGCCCGGCATATTTGTTCGCCGGTTTGAGTTGATACGGTACACGTGCGGGTGAAGAAAGCCGCGCAAAGGTAAACGCACAGATCCGCATACCCGGGTATAATTTGACCGGCATACGCCCAAGATTTCCTAACTCCAAAGTGGGAATACCAATCCAGCCCGGGTCAAAGAGGCCGGCAGTACTATGGACAATAATACCGAGCCTCCCCAAACTACTTCTGCCTTCAAGCCGTGCCATCACATCACCTGCCAACTCAAGTTTCTCCTGCGTTGCTGCCAAGACAAACTCACCCGGTTGCATTGTGAAAGCATCACCATCAGGAACATCAACCTTTCGCATCAAATCGTCGGTATCAATCTCTGCGCCGAGATCAATATACGGGTACTTGCTATGCTCAAACACACGGAAAGTATTGCTCAATCTGAAATCAATGGAACAACTACCGAGTTGTGTTTCCAAGTCGGGCGCGGGGGAGATTTTGATCTTCCCTTTGTCCATATACTTAATAAT
>VXXH01000808.1 GCA_009835515.1 Candidatus Poribacteria bacterium | reverse complement strand
AGTTAACAGTTAACAGTTAACAGTTATACAAGTTTGTAACCATCCGGGCACCTAATAGCAGTAAGTTTCGCATGCTGGAGATACCACAAAAGATTACTTCGTTTAGCTTTATCACCTTGATTCCCACCAAACAACTTGTTACCATCAACTTTCACACCAATGTGTGAGATTGGGAACTCCCCGTCCGGGTCAGGTTGGAACACAAGGATCGCACCGTCAGGAATAAGTTCCATTAAAGCATCCACAGCCAAATTGCAATCTATGTCCAACGCATACCCGAAGTTCTCATAACTTACAGCACGTAAATCTAAATTACTAACATCGAAACCCAACGCTCTCAAAATAGGTATCCAAAAACCGGCACACCAAGATTTACCGCCAGTTTTTCCATTAGGATTAAATCCAAGAAACCCTGTGAGTTCAGTTTCGTCTGCAACTTCACTTTTTCCGTCCCATACCAAACCATCTACAACCCACGGAGCTTCCATACCAGAAACTTCAACAAATCCTGGTTCTTGAGATGAAGTCTCCGATGGTACAGGAGCACTTATCGCTCGATAAATCTCCTCAAGTAAACTTACCGCGGTATCAAGCTTCTCGGAAAGGGCGCTAAGAATTTGCGCGTTCATCATTTCTGTCCTTCCTCCTGTATATGAGGTGCTTTTTCGTCGCCGTTGGCGGGTGATTTTTGATCCGCCAAGCGTTTCGCTAAAAAAGTAACAATCGTTGTAACTACGCCTCCAATAAAGCCAAAGATCGTGTGGATAATTTCAGGAGTCAGGTACCCTTCATTTTTCTCATCAAGAATAAAGCGTGTGCAAATCTCTAAAACAAAAAGGTAGAACAAGAACATACCAAGGATCAGAAAAGAATAGCGGATAACAATCGTCATGTCGTAATCCACAGAATACTTTGCAATCCCCTTAGCTTTCTTAATCTCTATTTTGGCCTTCTCCATTTCAGGATTTTTTCTCATTATCCGACCCTCCTATTAACTTTTCACACCAGTGCGATCCATCAAAACAGCATGATCCTTATTACTTTCTTGGATATGCTGCTCAACTGAATTCAGTGTTACACGAAGCATTTCCTCCCGCCGCTCTTGAATACGCATAATCTCCTGATGTCTTTCCTCTTGAGTACGTTGAATCTCCTCATGTCTTTCTTGTTGGATACGTACTACATCCTCATATCTCTCTTGTTGAGCAGTCAACATATCATGAAGCTTTTTATCAGAGTCAACGAGTTTCTTATTCGTCTTGATCTGATTCCAGACCAACGCTATGATCGGTACGCCAATGGTAAAAAGAAAAGCAATGAATTGAGGCTGTGTCAAAGATTCCATATTATTTTCCCTCCGCGGGGGCGTGGATCATATCAAGATACCGCGCCCAATCTTTTTTAGTACCTCCATCATAAGGGAAAGCCAGCTCTTGTTCAATAAGGAATTCTGCAACATCACGCCCCTTAACAGACACATCTCCTATAACCCGTCCAGCATATTTACCGAGTTCTACATTCGAGAGTGTAAACTCGAATTTGTTTGCCCCCAAAAACTCATAAAGTGCCTGTTTTGCTTCCGCAGCAGCATCACGTTCAAGTTGACGGCTTCGCTGAGATCGAGGCGTACCATCAGAATATTTACTCAGTGCACGCTTCTCTGGTGTGTCAACCCCCGAAATACGAATGTCGGTTTCAAATTCAATGCCCCGTTCAGTGATATGAATACCAGGCCAAATCAGCCCATACTCACTTTCTTTAAAGTCATAGTCCCTTATCAGCACTCGCACATCCTTGATTGTATCGCCATCATAGATATTCACAAGCGGATCCGTAACAACACAATTCCACTCCTGTGTATCCTGGCCCCATACCGCCTGAATAGCGAAAAAAATTGCTGTGCCGATAATAGCAACAACCACACCAAAGAACAGAGCATATAGGTGCAATCTATTGGGACCTTGCATCTTTACACTCCTTTCTATCCTTTAGAATTACTTGTATTAGCCGTTTTTTAGTACCTTTTTTCCGAAACAGTCGTTTAACAACTTTAAGCATTTTCGATATAGGGACGGTTACCGCCGTCCCTTCCTCCTCTTTACAACCAGACTTTAGAAGGAAAGCACCCAATTAATGGATACCAGCTTTCGATAGAATCTTATCAACGTTTTCGATAACATCCTCACCCGTCCAGGTTGCCTCAATACCGACTTCCAGATCACTTGACTCAATAATAAAGGCGAAGCCGACCGAAGCTACAATAGACAGCGATTCTGGAGATACCGCCTTGATAAAGGCTTTCCATTGCGAATGCGTCTCCGGCGGATGATGTGCATAGTGTTCAAGTGAACCAATTTTGTCAACAACGTTACCAATGTCGAGTGTGAGGGGTCCAAGATGAATCGAAACATCAGACGGGTTAGCCGTTTTTACAACGTCCACAAGCAGGTGCAACACTTCTTGAGCAGTTTTACCAGCGAGTTTACCCTCAATTTTCAAAAGCACATCTTTCAGCTCAGAAATTGCATCTTCAGAAACCTTCTTAACTTCCTTCACGGCTTCGTTCTTGACGTTCCTGATCGCTTGTAGCACTTCACGTTTAACATCTTCTGCGATGTGAGCAGGGTTTAAATCTTGCACAATATCCTCCAATTTTCGAGCAGTATCTTCCAATGTGTCAACAGTTCCAGAGACGGTTTGTTCTACCTGACGTTCAGTATTCTCAACCGTATCCTTCGCCTTTTCCGCAGTGTCCTGTACCGCTCTCTTAATTTTCTTGAAAATACTCATTTAAGACACTCCATCCGTGAATCTCACGGCGTTATCACGAATCTTTTTTTACCTGTTCCCAAGCCGCGTCCCTCTGTTTCGCAGTTACTTTCTGCCCCGCGATTTTACTTGTCGGACGGACTTTCGGTTTGCCGGACTTCGTGAAATCCGAACGACTGCCTGTATCCTTCAGCTGCTTAACAGCCTTCATAACAGGATCTACCTCAACAACCGTAGTAGAATCTTCATCTGAGAGGTATTCCGGTTTTTCAGCCACAGCATACGCCCATTCAACACCTTCGATGAAATTAATAGCGACATCGAGACCACCCCAGAATCCTAACTGTTTCAATCCAAGCCATGCAGTGCCATAGACCGCTTCAGACGCTATATCTATCAGAAGGCTTAACGGTCGCCTCCAATTGGGTAGGTTGGGATCTTGAAAACCTAACCTGGGGTAACTACTTGAGAGTGTCCTACGGCTTTCATCTTCATATAAATCGCCTTTTAAAATCCATTCCACTGTTGGATTCGTAGGGACTGTCCCGAACTCCCAAACAAACATTTCATGAATGGCAGATATAGCCCACGTATGATTATTGTTAGGCGTGATTATCCGTCCTCGGTAATCAAAAGGCGTTTTGCGATACCGCCCCACGATCTCTCCATCAACCACCGTCATATCTTCTTTTTCGGGTCCGAGAAAATACGATCTGAAAGGCGGATCACCAGAGACAACTTGAGGTGTCGGATAAGGCACATCATTATTAGAATTCTCCCAAAACGTGCTTGCCAACGCAATCGGCAATTCCGCTACCTCTTTGAGTAATGCCTCTATATTCGGATAACGATTCGGTCTGAGATTCCATATTTGCGGCATTCTAAAATCTTTTGTATCCCATTCTAACATCTGCATCTGAAAATTATCGCAATCTTCAAGTTTTGATGGGAAAGAAACATCTACATGTTCAGGTTCCGGTAAGACTTGCTTCATTTTCGCTTCAACTTCTTCTTTACTCGGTATCTTGAATTTAGAATCCATAATACCCTCCTTTATTATTACGAGACTGTAAACGCTGCACCAAGAGCCTCTTGATCATCAGCGTAGTTATCGTGATAGAGACATCGACAACGATACGTTCCCACCGAGCCAACTGTCCAATCCCGCGCGTTTGCCCCTTGCATATTAGACCACGTACCATCTTGTGCTTGAGATTGCCAGCGGTATCGCACATTCCGTAAACCGCCGTCGTAATCTGTTAACGTTGCCCGTATCGTATCTCCACTTACCGGGGCAGCATTGTCATAAGCGACAATTCCCGGCTGGTTCTCAACGATCCAAGTTTCGTCCGTAGAATCAAAATCAGCAGACATCGGGTAGGTCTCATCTTCAGCCGTACCACGCGTCTGCAGCACTTCCAAGATCGTTTTCCGAGTCACATCGCTTGGTGAATTCAAATTTCGCGTCTCTACCCAGATTGCCGCGAAATCGGGACCATTCGGATATTGCGCAATAAGACCAGCAAGGTTTCGTAATAATCTAAATTGATCAGAACGGGTTGTCGGTCCTGCTGCCGCTTGCTTCGCCATCTCAGCAACAATCAACGGATCAACGTTTGGGTCTTGAAAAAATCGCTTCACGACGGCAATCGCTGACCGCCACCAATAAGCAACATGCGTAGAAATATCAGAATTCAGTTCCAAGCCTCTTACCGAAAGTTCAATATCCTGATCTTTTTTCGTAAGCATCTCATTTATTTCTTCCACAGCAATTACTTGCTTCTCAGGATACGTCAGTGCATTAAGTGCCGACACCCACGCAGGAAACGCCGTTGCCACTTCAAGCGTTTCACTTTCATCTTCTGCAATAAAAACATAATCGGGAAACGTTGTTACTTCATATTCTTGATAGGCAGGAACCGGTAAAGGCGTGTTCTCTGGGACCACACAAGCAATCCAGAGAGTCAATTCAGTTGCCGTTTTGAAATATCGGTAAACTAAATCCGAGTAGCCATTTGGCGATTGTCCTGAAGCCTTCATAACCCCCACATTGCTGAAATCATACTCCGGGACAAGGATCTGCCCACCAGTTGAATGGCATTTAATATGGAGAACGTCTGCTTCCGGGACAACAATTTTATCCACAAAATCTATACCAGGGAGCTCTGCTGATCTCAGATAATTAACAATAACTTTCATCTCTACTCCCTTTCTCTAACGCCGAGAAATTTAGTCATATTAATATTACCATTACCACCACCGCCACCTGTACGAAACTCCGTGTCCGAAACATAATTAAGCCAAAAATACTGACCTGGCACATCTATCCTGATATTTCTACCCACCCAATATTTCCGAGCGAAGGTAAAAGGCATTCTTCCGTTAATCTCAATCTGTAGCATGGAATAATCCGAAAACTTTTTACCAGCATTCAATAATTCATCATCTTCCCTATCGTGATTAGATCGATATAAGGTCCCTTCCCATAAAGTTTCGGTAATAAGATGATTGCCAAACGTACAATAAAGCGATTCGCTATCCTGAAAAGTTAACTCGGAGAAAGTATCCTCCCAAAGACCTCCCAAACGATAAAAACCAAAAATTCGACCACCACCAGGAGAAGCTGTCTGAAGGGTAACGCTTGAGACATTAAAAGCTTTCGTCCCTATGTAAAACACATCCCCCTCAATTAAACCTGATAAAAATTTAGGAAACGGTGCATCAAAATCTGTTCCAATCGAAAAATGTATAGATATAACGTTCACCTGAAAATGACCAACAGGGATCTCAGCAATAGTAAGTGCATCCGTATCTAATCCATAATCGGCTAAATACACATTCTTTGCCAAATGTTTTCCACTTCCAAGAAATATCCAATCCCCACCTTCATACGAGGCATAAAAATTACCGTTCAATGAGTCAAAAAACTGAATTGTTTCACCGGAAATTTTATCAGTCTCGGCTGGCGGACGTGCGACAGTCAGTGACACGCCGACGATACTATTAGCCCCCCATTCTGTTCCGTGCGTCCCAAATCTTAGAACATTCCCAACAGTCGGATTATTTCGCGCGAATCTATGTTTTCTGACATAAAAAGATTCATTACCAAAATCAGTCCCTACGAAAGTCTCTGTAAAAGTCCCCAAAAGATTGTAATAAGCATTAGCACCAGCAGTAAATGCCCGCTGGATATTACTACTGCTGAGAACAAATATATTAGCATCCCCAATATTAATAAAATAACCAACACGACAAGCTTCGATCAGTTCACTGACATCAGTGCCTTCAGCATTATTCTCGCTAATACTTAAGAGGTAAGTATCACCTGTAACAGTAACATAATACTCACCATCTTGAAGGTTTAAAGGGTCGGTACCCCTATTAAAAGTTCCAAGGAACCCAGAATATCCGGACTGTAGATCCTCTACATTTTCTTCAAGTTCAGTAACATCTGCCTGAAGCTGAGAAATATCAGTAGACGATTCCCCACTTCGACCCCCGTCATTTTGGAGAACACCATTGACATAATCCGCCATCAGTTACCTCCAATATCCTAAGAAGCCAACCTTGACAAGCGTCGCGTCCGTATTGGTATACTCCACTTTCGCGCGGGTGTTTACCGGCAACGGGATCGAGCAATCGGCTATCATGTGAACCCACGAGGTAGCAGATTCATCAGACGGGTCAAAAGAAACGACCAACGGTTCCATCGACACGCCCTCCCCATGAAGTTCAAGAGATAACCTAATATTCTCGCTTGTCGTTGGGGCAGCGTCCCACGTTACCGCGATACCTTCCAAGATAAATGTTTGACGCATCTTTGGACGATCGACTTCAGCCGGATATTCTACAGAGACTGCTCCCTCAAATTCATAGACCACTGTAATTCTCCCCTCGGACATCAAGCACGGCAAAAACTATACCATCATTCTGAACCGTAAGTAACGTAAGCTATTTCTGAATTATTCCCTTCTACACACGCATCTTCATTCAAAGTGACTTTTATCTTACCGGTCCCTGTATCAGGAGCCTTCAAAGTAACTTCCATGAAACTCCAATCGCCATTCAAATCAGATAATTCGCCCTTATCCGAACTTAGATCGTCTATGGTAAAACCCCGCACGTTTCTGTCCCAAAAAATTGCGATCCCCGTAGACTCACCATTTTTCAAATGCCGCTTACTTGAATATAACCAGCATTTCGCTTTTTTCCCCCAGGTGAATAGCATCACTTCATGATCAAAAGGTTCCCCTATAATGCTATTGTCCTTGCGTGCGAATGAGAATAAGATATTACCAGATTGAATACGACCCCAATATTGATACGGACCGGTTAAAGTAACCCTGTAGTGTCTTTTATCTATCTCAATGAAATTGTTTATTTTTGGCAATTTTATAGAAGGTTCTTGACGCAATTCTTCCGTAATACTGTTCCCGTCATTATCTGTCACAGTAAAAGCCAAATCTTCTAATTCAAAGCCTTGTACATCCTTGCTCCACACAATGCTTATATCAACTGACTCGCCGTTCCCGAATGAAAATGGATTACTATGATCCGACCGAGGTTGAAATGTAACCCATGTAACTTCAGCAGTAACGATTTTATAGGTGACAGCCACTGAAATAACAATAATCAAAATGACAAAGGCGATACAATATTTCCTGTTGTTGTTTAAAAAAGCCACCCTATTTACCTCCACATATTCACAGATTAGCCTAAAATTCACAAATATTAACCTAAAATTGAACACACCACAAATCTATGAATTTCTGTTAGCAATCCCCAGAACTCCATAATGTATTGCAGCGGCATAGATCCCTTAAATAGAAAAGAGAACGCACCTCCCAAATGCGTTCTCTTACTCACGTTCTCTTACTCAACAATTCGTAGTTGCTGGAGTAGGGCTACGAACCCTACTCCCGAGTAAGAGAATACTATCTATAGTATAGAATAAATTC
>VXXH01000484.1:6252-7727 GCA_009835515.1 Candidatus Poribacteria bacterium | reverse complement strand
AACGGAGATTGTTATATTACGTGTGGCTTGATCAACTTGTAGGCGCGAGTTTCAACTCGTGATCTACTTTCGTGCTCTCTTTTGATGAAGGATAACCGTCAAGATTGAAATGTCGGCTGGCGAAACGCCGGGCAGTCGCGACGCTTGCCCGATAGAGGCGGGACGAATCTTTGCAAGTTTCTCTCGTGCTTCCGTCTTTAGCCCCTGAACGTTCGTATAGTCGAATGTATCCGGGATTCGGAAATTCTCCAATCTCTTAAATTGGTGAATCTGTCGCTGCTGCCGTTGGATGTACCCATCGTATTTAATCTGAATTTCTACCTGTTCCCGCACGGCGGAAGGCAATGTCTCACTGGGCGGTGCGATTTGTGTTATATGTTCATAACGAAGTTCTGGACGTTTCAGGAGGTCTGCCAATGATGTCGGTTGCTTTAGTTCGCCTGTTTTGAGAATATTTTCCGAATTCTCCAGAGTCGCTGTGGTCGGCTTGAGAAGCGTCTCCTGTAACCGTTTCAATTCTGCTTGTATGTCCGCTGCTTTGCTTTGGAATAGGTGGTATGTGTTGTCATCAACCAGCCCGATTTGCCTGCCGATTTCAGTAAGCCGTAAATCGGCGTTGTCCTCTCGCAACGCTAATCTATATTCGGCGCGCGAAGTGAACATACGGTAAGGTTCACGGATGTCGAGCGTAACCAGATCGTCAATTAGCACGGCTATATACGCCTGTGCCCTATCCAACACAAGCGGTTCTTCGCCTTTGACCTTTAGGGCAGCATTGATACCAGCCATAAGTCCTTGTGCGGCGGCTTCCTCGTACCCCGTGGTGCCATTGAGTTGTCCGGCGAAGTAGAGTCCTGGCACCTTCTTGGTCTCAAGTGTCGGTTGTAGTTGTGTCGCTGGGGCGAAATCGTATTCCACGGCGTATCCGAAGCGCATAACCTCAGCGTTCTCTAATCCTTTGATGCTATGCACCATCTCCACCTGTACATCTTCGGGGAGGCTCGCGGAGATACCGTTGAGGTAAATTTCATCCGTGTCCCGTCCCTCCGGTTCTACGAAGACTTGGTGCTCGGTTTTTTCAGAAAAGCGGACAACCTTATCTTCAATTGATGGACAATAGCGGGGACCGATCCCTACGATACGACCGCTGTACATTGCAGAACGGTGAAGATTCTTGCGAATGACATCGTGTGTTTTTCCATTTGTATAAGTGAGGTAACATGGGAGTTGCGACTGCGTGATCCGTTCGGTTGAGAATGAGAAGGGAAGCGGGTTTTCGTCACCGGGTTGGATCTCCATCACGCTGAAGTCAACTGTCTGGGCATTGACGCGTGGGGGTGTGCCTGTTTTGAGCCGCCCAATTTCAAAGCCGAGGTTCAAAAAGCTTTCTGAGAGTTTTTCCGCTGCAGATTCGCCTGCCCTGCCTGCGCTATATGAAACATCACCGATATGAATGATGCCTTTTAGGAAAGTGC
>VXXH01000484.1:0-6242 GCA_009835515.1 Candidatus Poribacteria bacterium | reverse complement strand
GAATTACAGTCTCTCCGAAATAAGCGGTTTTTGTCTGACTCAGAATTCCGATGCACCGCCCATTTTCCACGAGGAGTTCTTCAACCAATACCTGCTTGATGTCAAGCCTTTGTTGCGCTTCCAAGACGCGTTTCATTTCATCTTGGTACGCCTTTTTATCGGCTTGTGCTCGACTTGAGCGAACCGCGGGCCCCTTTTTGGTATTCAAACGTCGAAATTGAATCCCTGTCTTGTCAATGTTCTTTGCCATCTCACCGCCGAGTGCGTCTATCTCTTTAACGAGATGTCCCTTGGCGAGACCACCGATAGCGGGGTTGCAAGACATCTTGGCAATCGTATCCAGATTGATTGTGACGATAAGCGTTTCGCAGCCCATTCGCGCGGCAGCGAGTGCGGCTTCGCAACCTGCGTGTCCCGCTCCAACAACGATAACGTCATAATGTTTGTGATAGGTATTCATTTTTTTTTGAGTTGTCAGTTTTCAGTTTTCAGTTAAAGAGATGTGCTGTGGCAGTAACACACTTTGTAACCGCCGGACGGTATTAACCGACGACTGATAACCGATAACTGATACCGACTGACGACTGATAACGCTTCTACAGTCCGTCATAAATAATGCTAATAACGAGTGTTGCGACGACTTCTAAACTTTTAGGGCTACATTTATCAACTGTATCTTCAATTGTATGCCAATAAGGGTAATCGAAGTCGATGATATCAACCATTGGAATACCGACTTCGATTAAAGGGACGTGATCATCCATAATTGCGCGCCCTAAGCGTTGTTGAAAAGGTCCCAAACCGAGAGTTGCTGCTCGATTCCATATAGCCTCAGTAAATTCGCGATTTGCAGTCCAAGAGTAGCGTTCTATCGGGAGCGTCAAATCTTTGTCACCCACCATATCTAACAAAATCCCGTAATCTGGCTTCCATTTTCCGAGGTTTTTGGCAAAAAACCGGGAGCCGATAAACATATCGTCGATAGACCTACCGTAATCCTCACCATCAAAAAGCACAATAACAACCCGTTGGGGTGGCGGATGCGCTTTCAAGACTCTGGCAATTTCAAGGAGGATCGCGACGCCTGAGGCACCATCATTGGCACCGAGAATCGGTTTATCCCGATTTTCCGGTTTTGGATCGTGATCGGCGAAGGGTCGCGTATCCCAATGTGCTGCGAGTAGCAGCGTCTCTCCACTCTGCCCCTTCCCAGGAACGGGTGGTGGCCCCGGTCCGAACTCTGCCAAGATATTATTCAGCTGCAGCGTTTCAGTTTTTGCCTTGTACGTGTGCGGTTGAAGTGCTACGCTGTTTGCATATTTCTGAAGTTCAACAAAGAGATAATTCTGTGTTTCGCGATGCGCTGCTGAACCTGGGGGTCGCGGCCCGAATTCGCACTGTTTTTCCAATGCTGCAAACGCACGCTGGGCATCAAAGGTTGCATTCGCTTGGCGAGCCGTACTTGCCCTGAAATCGGTGGTGTCTTTTAATTCTATTTTTTCGCTATTTGAATCCGGTTCCGCGCACGCGATACTAAACACACCACAGTACAGATAGGCTAAAAGTAGTAGGAAACACTGCGTTCTCATCTAAGCCTTTCGCCTGCCTTCGAGTGCTTTCGCAAGGGTTACCTCGTCAATGTACTCCAAATCTCCACCGACAGGAATACCGTAAGCAATACGAGTAACAGTGACTTCAAATCTTTCGAGATGTTGTGTAAGATAAAGGGCAGTTGCCTGTCCTTCTGTTGTCCAATTCGTGGCAAGAATTACCTCTTGCACTGGTTCACTGTTTGCAGAGGGTTCCTTGATTCTTTGAAAGAGCGTGTTAATTCCGAGTTCGTCCGGTCCGGTCCCGTCTAACGGTGAGAGGACGCCCCCAAGTACATGATATAACCCCTTATAACCGTTAGTTCTTTCAATAGCCCAAAGATCATCCGACTCTTCAACAACACAAATCATCCGGGTGTCGCGGCGTGGGCTTGTACAAATATAACACGGATTTGTATCGGTAATCGTGCCACAGACATCGCAGTAGCAGAGTTGTTGTTTTACCTGTGCGATGGCATCTGCGATTTGGGCGGTTTCAGTGTCAGGTAACTTTAGCATAAAAAACGCTAAACGTTGCGCTGTCTTCTGACCAATCGTCGGTAACTTTTGGAGTTCAGTGATAAGTTTCGCCAGCGGTTTCGGGTATTCTTGCATGGATTCTCTGTGCTAAAGAGTTATCGGTTTTCAGTCTTCAGTTAAAGACGGACAGGACTGTATCAAAAACCTCTTGTAACTAAAACACTCACAACTGACAACTGACGACTTTTTAGTTATGGGAGTCCGGGGATTTTAAGACCGCCAGTCAATTTGCTCATTTCCGCGGACATCAATTCTTGCGATTGTTGCAGTGCCTCATTGACAGCTGCGACAACGAGGTCCTCAAGCATTTCGGTATCTTCTGGGTCAACAACTTCCGGTGTAATCCGGAGTGAGATGACTTCCTGTTGTCCATTGACGACAGCGGTTACCATTCCACCTCCGACAGTTGCTTCGACAGTTCGGTTTGCGAGTTCTTCTCGGATTTCAAGCATCCGCTTTTGCATTTGTTGTGCCTGTTTCATCAGGTCGTTCATCTTCATAATTTTTGTCCTATCACCAAGCGACTTTGGATCTCGTGTACATCCGTGTGTCGTTCCCGTTTGTTACAAAATGCTTGGTGTCATAAAAGTTCCTTACTTGTAAGATACGCTTTCCCAATTTGGGAAGCAGCGATTATTGGGTTTCCAAAACTGTGGCATCAAAAAGTTCAAGTGCTGTTTTGAGCTGTGGATCGTCTTGCGCCTCAACTCTTCGCATGAGTGGTGTCTTTCGTTCTACTTTCTCGGTCGCATCTTGAGCAGACGCTGATTCTGGGACAGTATCCAACGCAACCAACTCAATTGTCACGGACATGCCGATTTCCTGCGTTAGAATGTTAGTTATGAGTGTCTTGTCTTCTTCCGTAACCATTGAGAGATGTGTCGGTGAACAAGCGATTTTAACCTCATTTGTGCCGTTCACAGTGGGAACAGAGCCTTCTAACAAACCGTACCTGAGTTTCATAGGCAATTTTGGTTTTAATCCTTCCCAAAACAGTGTCAGGTCTGCGAGGTCCCGGGATCCTTGTGGCGTTGGCGAAGGGTTTGGGACATTCAGACCTGATGAAGCGGAAGTTACGGATTGCTCTTTAGATTGTGTGTTCACCTTATCCTTTCCGAAATCGGAGGCGGATGAACTGGCGGGTTTTCGCCTCGTTTGGAAAAGTGGCTGCGCTGCTGCAGCTTCTCTATCCGACGGATCTACTTCTGAAGACGGAAATTGATGTTGCGGCGGTGCGGAAATCCCCGCGGCATCAAATTTCTGCTCTAAGGCGGACAATTTATCAACAATTTCTTGAAGCGGGATGCCCTCTTCAAGTGAGTTAAGTTGAATGAACGCAGCCTCTAATTGGAGTTGTGGGTAACCATACTGTTTAATATCGCGGTCGGTATGCATCAATATCTTAATGATCCGCGAGAGTCGGCTGACCGACATCTGCTCTGCCTTTTGCTTGAGTTCTGACAAATCTGATTGAGGACTTTGAATTAGATCACTTAAGTTGCCGTCAATTGCTAAAAGGCGTAGGTCTCGAAAATAGCCGATGAGTTGATCCAAGCATTGCGACAGGTCTGTCCCTTGTTTTGTTAAGTCGTTTAGGGTTTTTAGGCTCTTTGAAATATCTCTTTCCGTAATTGCCGTTGTAAGTTTTCGGAGCAGCGCACTCGAACCGAGTCCGATGATTTGTTCAACGGCATCCGTTGTCAAATCCTTGCCAGCGGATGAAACGAGACGTTCTAACAGATTTTCGGCATCCCGTAGACAGCCTTCAGATTGACGGGTGATGAGCGTGAGTACATCCAGGTCCGCTGAAATTTCTTCTTCTTTCGCAATTAACTGTAAGCGTGCAATTATCTTTTCATCTTCGAGATGTCGGAAATCGAAATCTTGACAACGGGAGCTAATTGTCTTCGGTATTTTGGCGTGCTCGGTCGTTGCCATGATGAATATGACGTGTGGGGGTGGTTCTTCAAGCGTTTTAAGCAGTGCGTTGAACGCCTCTGTTGAGAGCATGTGCGCTTCATCTATGATATAAATTTTGTAGGTGCAGGTAGCAGGAGAGAGTTTAACGTTTTCTCGAAGGTCTCGAATTGTATCAATACCGCGATTGGAGGCGGCATCCATCTCGAATACATCAAGCGACCGGTCCTGTGAGATGTCGTTACAGAATACACATTGATTGCAAGGTTCGGCAGTTTGGATAGTGTCAAATTCGGTTTCTCGAACCCGGTGAGGGCAGTTAACGGCTTTGGCAAAGATACGCGCGACAGTAGTTTTACCGGTACCGCGAGGTCCCCAAAAGAGATAGGCATGCCCGACGCGTTCAGACAGAATCTGATTTTTCAACGTTGTGGTAACGTGTTCCTGTCCGACAACGTCACTGAAGTTTTGCGGACGCCATCTTTGGGCGAGAACCTCGTAAGACATTGCGCAATCCTTTCCTGTACGACTTGAGAATGTAAGGCAAAGACAAATTGTTGCCTTAGTGGCACAATTTGGGAATGAGATGTGGTCTGTCCAGATAATATGCCAAAAAAAATGGCTATGCACCCAGAGTTGAC
The DNA here is from genome assembly GCA_009835515.1 of Candidatus Poribacteria bacterium. Lineage (GTDB taxonomy): Bacteria > Poribacteria > WGA-4E > WGA-4E > WGA-3G > WGA-3G. The sequence continues at coordinate 1,555 of VXXH01000484.1, read as the reverse complement.
ATGCTTCTCCAGGCGTTGCCCGCGCCGTTAGCTCAGGTCAGGCACCCTTGCGTCACACGAACAACTCATCTACCGCTGCTTCCTTCCGGACCTGACGGGGTTCAACAAGCACTCGTTGCTCAAGACCCAACCCTCAACACTACGTACGGGGGACAGGCCCCACAGAAACAGGCCGCATACTGGGGATTCGGTCCTGCTATAGCGGATTGCAGATACAGGGCACCGCTACCTCCCCACTTAGCATAGCCAAGATATTAAATACAAAAAACTGGCGGAGAGAGTGGGATTCGAACCCACGGTACTGCGAAACAGCACACATGATTTCCAGTCATGCCAGTTCAACCAACTCCTGCATCTCTCCGTACTTTGGTATAGCAAGTTCTGGCTTGCGAATCCTACCAAGATATTTGATGTCAGCTCGCGTTACGTGACATCAGATAAACCGTGTAAGATAAAGACAGTTTCAATCTCATTCCAGATCAAAATTTCCGATGGAGCAGACGGGATTTGAACCCGTGACCTCATCCGTGCGAGGGATGCACTCTCCCAACTGAGCTACTGCCCCAGGTGCTGCAAAACTTAAGCGTCTTGCACTAATCAGCGTGTGTCTCATAAATACGATTTATCCAAATTCACGGCAGTGGTAGGTCGGGGTTACAAACCCGTCCTACGATTTATGAGATAGGTTGTAAGCTTTTTGATGCTATCGTTCACCGCGAAAATATCGAAAAACGGAGAGAGTGGGATTCGAACCCACGGTGACTTGCGCCACAACAGTTTTCGAGACTGTCCAGTTCAACCACTCCTGCATCTCTCCTTATGGTGCGTGATACCGATAGCGTAGCATACCTTCAACGCTGGATTCATCTTTTACAGTTTATGGCGGCGTTCTTGAAAAAAAGACTTTAGCAGGGCACTGCTCTCATCTGCTAACACGCCACTTACCAATTCAACCCGATGGTTTAGCCGTTCATCTTGGAGAATATTGTAGAGTGTGCCAGCTGCCCCAGATTTCGGGTCTGCCGTGCCGTAAACTACTTTTGGAATGCGCGCTAAAACAATAGCACCCGCGCACATTGGGCACGGCTCTAACGTCACATAAAGCGTTGTATCAGCAAATCGCCAGTTCCCGATTTTTTCGGATGCCGCTTGTATAACAAGCATTTCCGCATGAGCGATAGGACTACCAGACTGTTCACGCAGATTGGACGCTTCAGCGATACGGACATCGTTGCTAACGAGTATCGCACCGACTGGTACTTCGCCCTTCTCTGCGGCTTTTTTCGCTAACTCAAGTGTTTGTCCCATCCAGAAAAGATCGTTATCCAAATTCTGTCCAACAAATAACTTATGAAGCGCCTGAGAGGATTCGAACCCCCGGCCTTCTGATCCGTAGTCAGATGCTCTAATCCACTGAGCTACAGGCGCGCATCGTACTTTATTGAAGTGTTAGGCATTTCTATTTTGCCTATCCTTCGTGTCTGATTTGTTGCTTTAAAGACGGAGAGGGTGGGATTCGAACCCACGATGGCTTACGCCATAACTGCTTAGCAGG
>VXXH01000793.1 GCA_009835515.1 Candidatus Poribacteria bacterium | reverse complement strand
TAACGCATGATGGTCGATATATGTCCCCCTTTCCAGTCTACGTTACCCGTGCCGACGGATCCAAAAAATGGGGACTTGAGGACAAGGAATTCATCGACTACTGGGCGGGACACGGCGCGCTGCTTCTCGGACATAATCCGCCAGAAGTTGTGGAAGCGGTAACGACGCAGATGCACCGAGGTACACATTACGGTGCCTGCCACCCATTGGAACTGGAATGGGGTTCGCTTGTGACGCAGCTGATACCGTCAGCGGAACGCGTCCGATTCGTCAGTTCCGGTACCGAGGCGACGCTGATGGCGATCCGCCTCGCGCGCACCTATACAGGTAAGAATAAGGTCCTAAAATTCACAGGACATTTCCACGGTTGGCACGATAGTCTCATCTTAGGCGCGTATCCGCCTTTTGATATGAGTGTTCCCGGTATCCCGCAGGAGACAAAAGGGACGACGCTGTTATGTCCACCGAACGATATTGATGCCGTCGAAACGCTACTGAAAACGGACAAAGACATCGCCTGTGTCATCCTCGAACCGACGGGTGCCTCTTTCGGCATTGTCCCTACAAGTGGGACCTTCTTAAAGCAGCTGCGTGAATTGACAGAAGCGCACGGTGTCTTACTCATCTTTGATGAGGTTATCACCGGGTTCCGGGTTGCCCCCGGCGGTGCGCAAGCGCATTACAACGTTACACCCGATATGACAACCCTCGCAAAGATTTTGGCAGGTGGGCTTCCGGGTGGCGCGCTCGTCGGCAAAACTGAGGTTCTCGAACTCATTTCGATGAAATCGGAACGCGACGGCTTAAAAATGCCACACCCCGGCACTTTCAATGCAAATCCGCTCTCTGCCGCTGCGGGGATCGCGATGCTTAACATCGTCAAGACAGGCGAACCGCACAAGCGGGCGCATCGGACGGCGGACCGGCTTCGCACGGAATTGAACAGCATTATTGACGATTACAGACTCGACTGGGTGGTTTACGGTGAATTTTCGGGGATTAGACTGCTCATAGGACACGGTGAAAAAGATGTCCGTGCCTCCGATTTCGATCCGTATACATGGGATTATCGGAAACTCAAAGGCAACAGCGATCCAGATATGCAGGAGCGTCTCCGGTGCGGTCTGTTGCTGAATGGTATTGATCTTGCCAATAATGGTGGAATGACAACAGCGGCGCATACAGACGAAGACATCACGAAAACAGTAGCAGCGTTTGCACAGACGCTCGAATGGCTGAAGGCGGAGAAAGCGATTTAGCGGCGTGTTTATGAAGCGCGCCACCGAAAAGACAAAGGAGATTGAATGAAGACGATTACGTATCGCGACGCGCTCAAGGAGGCGTTGGCAGAGGAGATGGAACGCGACGAGGCGGTCTTTCTGATGGGCGAGGACATCGCCGAATACGGTGGTGCCTATAAAGTAACCGATGGGCTGTTCAAAGACTTCGGGAAGGATCGTATCCGAAATACGCCGATCTCGGAAGCTGCGATCATCGGAACCGCACTCGGCGCAGCGGTTACAGGGATGCGTCCCGTCGCCGAACTGATGTACATTGACTTCACTGCGGTTGGCATGGACCAAATCGTGAACCAAGTTGCCAAGATCCGTTATATGGTCGGTGGGCAGCTGGATGTGCCGCTCGTGATCCGGACACAAGGCGGTGCGGGTCGATCCTCTGCCGCGCAGCACGCACAGAGCCTTGAAGCGTGGTTCGTGCATATCCCCGGTCTACTCGTCGTGATGCCCTCTACACCCTACGACGCAAAAGGGCTACTGAAAACAGCCATCCGAGACGACAACCCGATCATGTTTATTGAGCATAAACTCCTTTATACAGAAGAGGGGGAGATTCCTGAGGAAGAGTATACAATTCCGTTGGGCGTAGCGGATGTCAAACGTGAAGGTGAGGACATCACAATTCTCGCAACATCACGGATGGTCCTGAACGCGCTTATTGCCGCGGATACACTCGCTGATGAAGGTATCTCTGCTGAAGTCATTGATCCCAGGACACTGATGCCGCTTGATAAAGACAGTATCCTCGACTCCGTAAAGAAAACGAATCGTCTGCTTATTGCGCACGAGGCAGTGGGTCGGGCAGGCTTTGGCGCGGAGATCGCCGCGCTTGTGGTCCGCGAGGCATTTGATTATCTTGACGCGCCGATTGAGCGGGTCGCAGCGATGCCAGTGCCTGTTCCTTTCGCGCCCGTGATGGAGAATTTCGTTATTCCGAACGCGGAGCAGATCGCTGATGCGGCACGGAAGCTCGTCCGCTATGAAATATAGAACGGGTTTCAAGGGAGGGACTCATGGAACGAAACACGGGAAAATTGCCTTTTAAAGGTATAACAGATGTGCAATTTCTTAACGGGCTACTTCCGATTGTAGAACACTCGTTGTTTGTTGACCGTGAGCGACTGCTGGCATTGCTTGCAACGGATGCGGATAGGGATACGTTAACAGAAGTCTTCCGTGAGTGTTTTGAAGGCTACTACTACGATGTAGCATTTGCGTTAGATTCTTATGAAACGCGCCTCCTTTCGATTTTGGATTCTTCTGATACTTACGCCGCTTTAAAACATCGAGTCTCTATTGTGCAGCGTAAACGAAGGGCTTCACCTACAGGGCGGGAAGTCCGACGAATGGGTGCGTTCCTCCCGACTGATTCCGTACCAGAAATAAAAGTGTCTGCATTATCAAATTATGCTTTCCGAGAATTTCTGCACACACTGGTGAAGTCCGAATTTTTTGCGGCACAAGCACGGGTGGTTAAGTTGCTAAACCAAAAGGAGGTGGACGCTGCAGAAACTTCCCTATATGAAGCAACAGCTGCTCAGGAGGGACACCTTCCGGAAGCGATTTACGAATTTTTCGTGTGTCATTTGGAATTTGAACAATTTCTTGAGGATTATGAATACGATCCGGACGAAGGATTAGAGATACAACCAGAAGTTGCTGAAGAACTGGAACAGAGCATCACAGATCATAAATCAGGGAAAGTTAAGGGTAGACCGCTCCAGGAGGTGGCTAAAACGTTTGGTGTCAATCTCAAATGTACACATTGACCATTAAACCGCGTGCTGAATCGGATTTGAGACGTTTAAGTCAACCCATTTGCATGCGAATCTTCAACAAACTGGAACGGTTATGCGAAATTTGCGACGACTACCCGCATAAGGCATTGAAAGGTAGACACAGAGGAAAATTTAGGCTATCAGTTGCTAAAGATTATCGGATTCTCTATACTTTTGATAGGCATATTCGAGAAATTGTTGTTCACCGAATTGGCCACCGTAGCAGCATCTATTAACAGAATTCATAAACCTATTTCGGATTTACTAACTTTTGATACGCCCGCGTCAAATTGAAAGCGATCGGTGTCCACACCATCGCCGCCACCATCGCCGTAATTGAGAAGGCAATCCCCGGAATCGTCTTTACAATCAGTTTTACCAATCCAATCACGGCTGCACCGCCGCTCTTTGAGAACCGATACCCGAACGAGTCAATCAGTTGTTTGGCACGATAGCGAGAATCGTAAGAGAGCGGCATATAGAACAATTCTTTCGCTGCTCGGAAAAGTGAATAATCTAAGGCTTTAAAAATTACGTACGCAGCTGTTCCACTCCGAAGCGATGGAGAAATCGTCAGCACAAGACTGCTGACGAGGTGAACGATTGGAATACAGACGTGAATAATGCGGAGAGCAACAAATCTGAGTGCCAACGGTACAACCACCAATTGCAAAACACCAGCGATCGCTCCCAGACTCCCATAGACCCCACCGAAAAATGCTGTCCGCGCATCTGTATCAGAGAGCTCTATTTCCGCCAAACCATTGAAACGGAGATCCAGCACAGTGGACACTAACTGCGTGCTTAAGATTAATATCCCGATAAAAAGCAGGTATCTGGAGCGAAAGAGCGTTTTTACCCCGAGGTGTCCAAGCCTTCCACCAACCTCCGCTTCGCTCGGTTTCGGTTCACCACCGAATCTATAAGCAATCACACTAAAAACTGCCGCAGGTACGAGGGATCCCGCTGCGAAAAGGAGTAGCGTTTCAGACCCCAACACCTCCGCCCATCTCTTCACAAGCATGCCACCGGCAAACGAACCGACAGACGCAACAGCACAGAAGGGACCGTTAATGCGTTTCGCTTGTTCAGTCGTCAGCACACTGTTGACAAACGACCAGAACTGCTCAATGACAATCACGATATATGCTTCACGGAACACATAGATGATCACCGCTGCGAAATCCATTCCGCGGACAAGTGCAGCGTAACATCCGAGGATCAAGATACCAGAAAAAAGCGAGGTTATTGCCACAGCGTAGGTCGCGCCCCGCCACGAGAGTAGGCGACCGTAGCAGTACAGCATCACGATCATACTCGGCGAAATCAACGCCATACCAAACATGAGATTCTCGGCACCATATGCCTCAATGAACAGTGACGAGGACACGGAACGGATAAATTCATAACCGAATAACACAAAAGCGGCGGCACTACTGATTGAAATCGCAGCGTAAATAAGTCGTCGTGGAAACATAGGTTGGGTTAATCCCTCCAAAAGCTTTATGATCGTGCAGGAATTTTATCTTCGGTTGGGCGGGGGTTATGAACCCAATGTCCACTCGGGTCTTTGCCTCTGGCGACAATCGCGCGTTGGTTCCAATCGTTTGCGGCGTGGACTTCAGGCGGCACGAACCGCATTGTCAACCCACAACGCCGTCGATCGGACGTGTTGGGTTCGGAACCGTGTAACAACAGGTCCGAATGTAGCGACATTTGTCCGGCTTTCATTTCAAATGGGTGTGGGGCGTCCCCATATTGTGTCGCGCCATGCACTGTCTGACCCAGCACATTCTTTTCCGCAGCGGTGCTACGTTCAAATGCGATCTGTCCGTGCAGATGCGATTTCGGAATAACCGTCATCGCACCGTTTTCGACTTCGGCATCGTCAATCGCGAGCCACACGGTGACGGTCTTGCTTGGGGATAGGGGCCAATAAGAGGCATCCTGATGCCAACTCACCTGTTTCACATCACCCGGCATCTTGCAGAAATAGTGTGTTCCCCAACAGATCAGCGTTTCACCGAGTAGGTCTTGCACATAATCCAAGATTCTTTCTTCCGTAATAAGGTCGTGGAGACCGGTGCAAGTGGTATGCCATCCATTAATGGAGTAGCTATTCATCCCTGCTGCTAACGCCTTTTCCATGAGTTGATCGAAATAGGCGCGGTGTTCTGCGATCTCTGCTTCAGAAAAGACATCTAACGGTGAGATAAAACCCTTTTCATTGAAGTGTTCGATTTGCGCACATGTTAACGTCGATGGATTCTCGTTTTCAACCGGAAAAAACTGTAGTGTCCGTTTGAGTTCCGGCATTGCGTCCGTAATTGGCATCGAAGCGTCCTCGTTTCTTTGCGTAGGTCGGAAGTTTGTATTGCAGGTATAATACCAAATTTGGGGACTATTGTCAATTGTGTTTGTCCGAATCAGCGAAAATTTCACTTGACTTTTAGGGGGAATAGGCTTATATTAATCAAACAGTGTGTTAGCATCTCCCTTGGACACAAGAAAACAGACCTACCTATCTGAAAACACGAAAAAATGGACGAAAAACGAGCGAGTGGACGCTATTATACACGCGGGAACCCGTTCCAGTTGGAACCGTTCCAGACGTGGGCGAAAGCGTCTGAATTAGATCAGCAGATAACTTTAGAACCGTTTGCCGGTGCAAAAGACATTCCACAGTTGATTAATGCAGCAAACCTGCGATGCCGAGATTGGTCACTTTTCGATATTGAACCAGGCGCGGAAGGGATCGCCCAACGTGACACGCTCGCCGATTTTCCCAAAGGGTTTAATGTCTGCATTACCAATCCGCCGTGGCTGGCACGCAATTCCGCAACGCGCCGCGGTCTACCTTTTCCAGATGCGACCTCCTACGACGATCTCTACAAATACGCACTTGAACAGTGCCTGACGCATTGTGGATGGGTCGCAGCGATTATCCCAGAAGCGTTCATTCGGAGCGGTCTGTTCCTGAAACGACTACATGATTTCATCTCCTTAGTCCCACAAACACAAGATAAAACGAATTACCCCCCTGATAAGGGGGGCAGGGGGGTTTCAGTTATGTTTGAAGACACTGAACACCCCGTGGGTCTCGCGTTGTTTGCACCAGACGCGACATCAGATGTTAGCGTCTGGCGCAATAATCAACTTCTCGGTGGGATTAATGAACTACGGAGGCACCTTCCGCAACCGTCCTCCAACCGCAGTATTGTGTTCAACGATCCGGCGGGAAATCTCGGACTCATCGCTATAGATAATACTGTTTCTGCCTCAATCCGTTTTTGTCCGCCAGAGGAGCTGAAAGATTATCCGATCCGTGTTCATTGCCGTTCCATAACAAAGATTGGCGTGCCGTGGCGCGTGGATATAGATACACTCAACGCTCGTTTGAAAACTATTCGCGAGAAAACCCACGATGTTTTTTTAACGGCATTCAAGGGCATACGCCGCGATGGACACTATCGACGACGCTTGGATTGGGCTTTGTCGCGTGCTATTGTTGATATGGAGTAAAAAAATGAAGACTCAAAAACTCGTCTGCGTCCTACTTTTGATAACACTCATCACTTCCGCAGGATGTGTGCCCGGCGATGGCAAACACACTGCCGAGAAACCGGCTGGATTCTTCTGGGGCATCTGGCACGGCTGGATCGCGCCAATCTCGTTAATATGGGGAATCTTTAATCCAGATATCCGCGTCTATGAACCCCAAAATACAGGGTGGTGGTACGATTTTGGGTTTTACATGGCCATCATCAGCGGTTTCGGCGGTATCTCCCTTACGCGGCGGAAACGTAAAGAGACCGTAGTGCAGACGAGCAGTGGTTCTAATTAAGAACACTAAAGCCAAGGAGAAGATGTGATGAAAACTTTTGAGACGCGAGGTCCTGTAGATGCGGCGCGGAATTATGTCGTCAAGCGGACAACGGAACTTGTAGGTTTCGTCGATCGTGTTAAACAAGGACGATACATCGTCATCTTTGCGCCACGACAAACAGGTAAAACAACATTTTTTCGGTGGGCATTGGAGGCTCTCGTAGATGCAGAGATAACCTATTTTCCAATCCAACTGAATCTTGAGGAGTATAAAAATTTTTCTCCTTCCGACTTCTACCGCCGCCTTCACAAAGATATTCACAAAGAAATTAAAAGTGTTTTTGAAAAACGCGGTGAAACGTTTTCGGATCGTTTAAGTCAATTTCTGGAAAATACAAAAATTACGAACCACGTTTCAATGAGAGAGTTCTTTGAAGATCTGGCGAATCTGCTGATTAGCAACAGCGGATCGCAAACGACACCCGCGACCCAGCGAGTTGTTATTATTATTGACGAATTTGATGGCATTCCGCAAACCGTCGTGAGCGATTTTCTACACTCGCTTCGCCGCATCTACCTCTCCGGTGTAGATTCACGCTGCCCTTTCAGCCTCGGCATCGTCGGTGTTAAGAGTATAACGCAACTTAACTATGATCGTTCTATCTCACCCTTTAATATTCAGGACGAGTTTGCCTTGCCCAATTTTACGCTTGAACAGGTCCAAGAACTCCTCGCACAGTATACTGAGGCAGTTGGTCAAGTCTTCGCCCCTGAAGTCATCAAGGCACTCCATAGACAGACAGCCGGTCAACCCTTCCTCGTTACCCGATTCGCACAGATTCTGAC
>VXXH01000716.1 GCA_009835515.1 Candidatus Poribacteria bacterium | reverse complement strand
GTGCTGTACTCACCTCTGGGAAGATTACCGCAATTGAGAAAGAACTTGGAACTAAACTTCAAGCGGAAGACCTAAAACCAATTTTTTACATCCCGGTTAATGATAAAAAGAAGCCAATGGGCTTGGTTTTGTTCTCTGACATCAAAGGACCGCTTGGTGTTATTGAAGGTGCTGTCGGACTGGATATGAAGGGAAAGGTCGTGAAAGTCGCAATTTATGAACACAAGGAGACAGATGCGATTGCCGGTGAGGCGTTTCTCAAGCAATTCATCGGTATGGGCATAGATGATACCTTCAAGGTTGGAGAGGGTGTGGACGCTATTGATGGACACGAGGCCGCTTCAAGTGCTGTTGCCTTGATACCGAAAAAGACATTGGTGATGAGTTATGCCCTCTTCCTCAAACGGAAACCGAAACCCGATAGTGAAAAAACGCCAGAGCCCGATACGCCGGAAGAGATGCCCGAAGAAGAGATGCCTGAAGTCGAGGACTTGAAAGCACTCATGATGTTGATGATAGATGACTATTTCGTGATCGTTGACTACTTTGACGACAAGGTGGGCAAAACGGAAGCCACCGAAGCAGCGAAACGACTCGCCAGATATGCAAAGAGCATCTCAAATTTTGAACCGCCGAAGAACGCGGATCAGACGGAAGAATATGTCTATTTGCAAGACAAATTTAGCGAGACGCTCTTGAAATTTGCCGAAGCACTTGAGAAGGAAGGGGTATCTGATGAGACGCGCAAGCAGTGGGATGCTATTGTTGAATTAATCAATCAGGCACACCTACGGTTTAGCGAAGAAGAAATTGACTTGGATACGTATTAGTTGCAGATGCTTCTTAGAAGGTGCTCCTCTGTCCCCCCTTTAATGTAGAAGTAATTACGGGATCTGCTATAAAAGAAAAGGAATCTATCATGCGTAAGACGTTACCTTTCTGCTTAATGGTGCTTTTTGCGACAATAATCGCGGCGCAATCTGCTTCTGCACTGCCAGCATTCTACAAAATGTTTCGTGCTAAATATGGGTGGGCAGGCGGCTGCAACGTCTGCCATTCTTCAAAGAAGGGCGGCGATTCGCCGAATCCGTACGGCAGAGCGTTCTTACATAACGGTATGAACCCATCGACGTTCCTGCGAATCGCAGAGGAGGATTCTGATAGAGATGGGTTTAGTAATCTTGCTGAGATTATTGCCCGTTCTTACCCCGGCGACGCAGCAAGTACGCCCGAAAACGTCGAACCTTTAGAAGACATCTCTGAAACAGATGATGCCTTCGTGGAGGATGATGAGAGTATTTTTAGTTTCGATGAGGCAGGTGAAATACAGGAGGCGGATACTTCTGGTTTTCTTGATGATACGTTTGGGAATTTGGTCTTCGGTGGGGCATTGGATATCCGACGTATCACTCACGGACAGGATTTAGTGCCTGATGGCAGCAACTGGAATACCGGGACAACGCTCATCCATGTCGCTGAGTTCGTCGTAACAACGAATGTGGGCGATCATGTCAGTGTTTTGGGAGAACAACTCCTAACGACATCGCCACTCGGCACGCAAGTGGCGGACGACCACGGGTTTATTTACGCGATTCTCACAGGACTACCGATATTACCGAAGGGCGCGTCGCTCAAGATCGGACGGTTCCGGCACGCTTTCGGCATTGATACTAAGTCGGATGCTGCCGCGAACCCTTTGTACAACTTGGTCCGAAGGAATATTGGTTTCATCTCTGACCGTGGGTTGCAGTTGAATGGGTATATCGGACCGGTTGCCTATGTAGCATCGCTTGCAGATGGACCGGATTCGCTGCGTACCGTCACGGACGGAACTGTGGAGTCTGGTATCCGAATCGGTCCGCACGGGAGCGGTGGCGGTATTTTGAAACCGATCCAAAACAACAGTCCGCCTGTATTTCTGCATGTCAACGGAACGTTTTCACTCTTAGGCAAACGGATTTGGCTTGGCGGTTCTTACTTTGATGGCAACAGTTATCCTTTCAATCCGAACAACGGGGATGTAAATCCATCTACATTATCTTACAAACGTCGGTTCGGTCTCGCGACAAATTTCAAAATTTGGCGACTTGATCTTGCCGCTGAATGGGTACGTGGAATGGACACCCACCTCTTGAAATACGCCCAAACGCCAATAAAAGGTGACCGGACGGCAACAGTGGAGGGATACTATCTACATGCGGAAATTCCCTTGACAGAAACTATAGATGTTCGGTTAAAATATGATGTATGGAATCCGAACACGGAGAAGTATAGCACATTTAATTTTAGTAGATCACGTGATGCAGAACTGTGGACAACACTCGGTGGGGCATTGACGTGGCATTTTACTGAAGGCGCGCTGGCACGGTTGGTTTATCAGGTGAATAACATTGGAAAGTCGACACGAAATGCGACAATTGTTCCGCAGCTTTTGGTCGAATTTTGAACGGAGACAATATGAAAAAATGGATATGTTGCTTGTGCGTTATAGGTATGTTGGTAGGTACGCTGCAGGCAGCGGCACAGGTTCGTCCGCCTCGACGAAAACATAGAATACTGGTAGACCGGAGTGCCAAGAAACAGGATACTGTCAAGGCGGATATAGGTGAAAGCCTTAAAGATATTGTGAAACGCGCGACGCAACACACCCAGCCCTCGAAAGTAGATGTCGTGTTCGTCGTTGACGGTAACAAACGGATGTTAGCATCGCTTGCTGTTCTTGAAAAGAAACTTATTGATATGCTCGCCGTTATTGAGGCGAAAACGATGGACTATAGGTTCGCGCTCATAGGTTTTCAATCGGTACAAGGGGAACCGCTTTACACATTTCATCCCTGGACCTTCGATTACCTCGGTATTGAAAACGCCTTACAAGATATACGGGCGAAATTCGACAATAAAATTCAGCCTGGATATGGACTCGATGCAATCGTGAAGGGTTTGAATGAGTTGGATTGCCGAGAAGGGGTTACAACACAATTTGTAGTGCTTAGTAATTCGCGGATGCGCACCTTATGGACAGAAGCAGATGCTAAGCGTAGAATTAGTGAACAGATCGTCAATCGCTGTCGGCAAAACAGTGTACAGCTTAACTTTATCGGTCTGAGCGAAAAGGCACAAGCCGAACTTACTGATCGAACTGGTGGCAAATGGTACCCGATTGATTCATATCAACGGCGGATGGATGGACAACGGATCCAGAGTGGTGAAACAGTCGCCGATAAAGCACTGCTTCGAGTGGACGGGGTGTTTAAACGCATTGCTGAAAGTTTAGTGCAGAGTGAACCCGGTAAAGTAGACATTGTGTTCGTTTTCGATTACAGTCTGAGCATGGAACCTAAAACGGAGGCGGCGTGTAATGGCTTAGATTTGATGGTCTCTGTGTTTAAGTCGGCGGGGTTAGATTATCGGTTTGGGATTATTCGGTTTTGGGCAGCAGTCGGTGGTGGTGAAAGCACTATCGTCGTAACCAAGCCGCCGTTGGAGTCCGAACAGGTGAAGGCGATGTTTCGGCTCCCAAAATCTGGTGATGAGCATCTATTAGATGCCATCATTGAAGGCGTACCGAAACTTCGGACCGAACAGGAGCGTGACCTTGTGCTCATCATTGTTACAGACGAAGCAACGAGCAAGCGTACCGAAAAAGGGTATACAGCGGGGAAAGCGGTTTCAGTATGCCGTGGGGCGCGGGCCAGAGTTTACGTCATCGGCGGTGTCACCTCAATGAAAACGGGTTCCATTGGAGATGATTTCCAGCGGCAAGTCGCCCAACTTACTAAAGGTGAGCACTATATTATGCCGGGTGCCAGTGCGCCCGTGACCACAACAGGTGGCCCTGACCAGCGACGATAAGGGTGCCGCCTTCACTTTTTGGTTATTTTGCCGATTGTTCTACAGCGAGTTCGTCTGGCGTTTTGGCGTGTATCGCGATGAGCACGAAACAGGTGGACTGTAAATTCGCGGTCGATTCCGTCAGTTCAATCGGGGTATTGCTAACGAAGCTGCCATCTTCTTGCCGTGTTTTAGTCAAATAGTTGATCGCAACGCGGCGCGTATTGAGGGGATCGTTTCCAGCCGCAAGTGCCATAATCGCAATCGCCGTGATTTCTGGATCGCTTGGGCTGTTTTTATATCTTCCGAACCCGCCATCCCTGTTCTGTAGCTGCTTTAACCATGCGATTTGTGCGTCAATGTCGTAAACAGGTTCTAAGCCTTGTATCACCCAAGATGTCAAAAAAACGTCGGATTGCATGCCGCGTTGCAATGCCCAACCGCCATCATAATTAATGGCACCCGCCAACCAATCTGCGCCTTTAGAGACAGGTTCAAAACTCTGTTTGAAACCGAGCCTCCTGAATCCTGCTAAAACAGCGGCGGTGTACAACAGGTTGTCAGGGTTTCGTTCCTTTTTACCCCAACCACCGCTCCGATTCTGGACTTTTTTTACCCACTGCAGTCCTTTGAAACGGGCCTCTGGATCGGTTTCTGCTGTTGTTAAAGCGATAAGGGCAAAGATGGTGTGTGCGGTGTTATTGTTCCAACTTCCATTAGCCAATTGCGTATTTCGCAGATACGCAACGCCTGTCCGAATTACTTCTGAACCGGTACCCCATCCCGCATCAATCAATGCCCAAATTGAGAACGCAGTGTTCTCCACATCACTGTCTCCACCAGGCACCAGGGGCCAGCCACCATCTCGGTTTTGGTGCTGCACAATATAGGTTTTCGCACCCTCTATAGTTTTGAAGAGCGGGGGTCCCTCTGGCACTTTATTAGAAGTAGTAGGAACTTTGGTATCCGCAAAGGCACTCCCGCTAATCCCGATAACGAAGTTCAACAGGATATAACAACAGGTTACCACGAAAACGCTTTTGTGGTTTTTCATGCTAACGTCCTCCATTTGTGCTATTGTTAGCTTTAAAACACCTGAGGGTTTGTGGAGTTACGCGCGTTTTTCAAACGGATCTCTCTTCTTACAAGCGCATTGGTTATCATAGACCTCGTTATAACTGAATTAAAGCGGTTTTATCTTTCTACCTTATTGATAACTTTATCATGCTATGACTGTGGCTCAATCACAACTTTGTAAACGCCTTCTTGTCCAAGCATATCAATGCCTTTTTCCAACTGATGCAACGGTAGATGATGTGTTATCAATTCGTGCAACGGCGCGCGTGTGATCTGGAGAAAATCCAACGCTGTCTGAAATTGTATTTGCGGGTATGCCCATACGCCGCAGACATCCAAATCTTTGTTACAAATTTGGTGAGGTCGTACCCGTGTATCTCCAGAATCCGTATAATGTCCGACTTCAATAACTTTCCCGCCGCGTCGTACCACATCCAACGCTTCGGCAAAAACTACCGGCAATCCTGCACACTCAATCGCGATGTCCACGCCGACACCGTTTGTGAGTTCCTGAATCTGTTCAACTCGTTCTTCGGGTGTTGTGTTTCCGACATTGATAACCACGTCCGCACCCATCTGTTTTGCCATATCCAATCGACTATCGACGAGATCTGTGGCGATGATAGTACCAGCACCGCTATCCCGTAACACAGCGACAACAAGTAGACCAATCGGTCCACAGCCAAGTACTGCCACACTGCTCCCGATACTGTATCCATCTCCGACTTGTGGTAACCCTGGTGCACACGCGCGTTCAACGGCGCGCGTTGCGACCGCCACCGGCTCTGTCAACACGCGAATCTCTTCCGGGACACCTTCTGGCATCTTGTAAACCCAAGAGTTCCCATGAATATAGGTATATTCGGCGAATTCGCCGTTCAGATACGGCGGCGTTTCGCTGTTGCTGAAGCCGTAGATGGTTCGTCCAGAGCACAAAGTCGGGCGACCCGGCACGTGCAAACAGTAGTAGCATCTGCCACAGTTTTTTGAACCCGGTACCACTGTCACACGGTCGCCAGCTTTGATGGGACCGCCCATCACATTCATTACTTGATTCGCATTTTTGCCGATCTCAGCAACTGTTCCGACAACTTCATGTCCTGGGATGACCGGAAATTTCAGGGCAGTGTGTCCGAGGTACATGTGTTTATCACTGCCACAGATGCCGACGCGGTCCACTTGTAGCAGAAGCGCATCATCTGAAGGTGTCGGTTTCTCAAATTCGCGGATCTCTATCTGCCCCGGTTGGAGCATCACCGCCGCTTGGACTTGCATAATTAGATTTCCTTGTCTTATTTTTTATGGTTTTTCATCGCGACCAGAGCGGAATTAATACTTTTGTTAGTTGCGCTAAGCTCTCCAAATTGTGTGCTGGAAGGAAATAGTCTACGTATGGCAACGCCGTGCGGATACCTCGACAGATTGGCTGATAGCCGTCGCTGCCGAGCAGCGGGTTGAGCCAAATTAACCGATACGCATGCCGATGCAACATCTCCATAGAACGCTGCAGGACATCTACATCGCCTCTGTCCCAACCGTCGCTGATGAGAATGACTACGGTGCGATACGCCGAAAAGGATGGTGCAAACTGCCGATAGAATTCCAGCAGGCTTTCACCTATCTTTGTTCCACCCGACCAGTCTGGCACGACGTTTGCCACTTCATTCAAGCCTTCTGCCAACCCTTTGCGTTGGAGGAGGCCGGTAATGTCCGTCAGATGCGTGCTGAAGACTGCTACCTCTATTTCTCTCAACTCCTGTTGCATGCCGTAGATGAATTGGATGAGAAACTTGGCATAACAGTCCATAGACCCGCTCACATCACAAAGGAGTAGAATCTTGGTCTTTTTAATTTTCTGCTGTTTCCGAATTAATTCGAGCGGTTCGCCACCGTGTACGAGGCTCTTCCGCCAACTCCTGCGAAAATCAATAATTTTGCCCTTTTTGCCGACAACCTTCCGACGACTCAGCTTTGTTGCCAACACCGCCGCCAATTTCGCAACGATCTCCCGTGCTTTCTCCATATCTTCCTTTGTGAACTCACTAAAATCCTTTCGGGTGAGGACTTCCTCTACACTATAAGCGAGCGGATCGTCTTCTTCTCCTTCTTCCTCATCGTCTTCGGTCTCGGAATCTAACCACTGTTCTATCATGTCCTGCTCGTCAGTAGCATCGGAGAGGTCTTGGAGGCTGGACGGTTCGGGTGCTTCTCCACCGGTATCAACGGCTTGGAAATCGGGGCGCGGGTATCGCCAAAACAGATTGAAGGCGAGATCAAACGTCTTCAGATCTGCTTCCTTCGTAATAAGATTTGTCCGTGCTGTATGATAAAACGCCTCACGTTCACTGATATCGATCAGCTCAACGCTTTTGCACCAACTGAGTTGGTTGGTTGTTGTGACGTTAATGTCCATCTGTCGGAGCAATCGGCAGAAGTCTGTGATTTGTTGGAGAAGTGTCTGATCAGTCATTTTCCTAAGCAAAAAGTGAAAGCCATAAACATTCCGGAACCCGATATGGCACCGTGAATACACTACTGTAAAGTCTCAATTGTTACTTCGCCATCTATTACGATGTCTAATGTTAAACGATTTCTATAGAGAAGGGACATGCGGGACATGCCGACTAACGCTTTGCCATCTGTCCGGAGTACTTGCACGATACGTTCTTCGTCATGCCATAACACTATCGCAAGGTACATCTCTACGTCCACCGTTTGTCCATCACCGAGAGTTATAGGGAGTTCACCAACTCGTGGAAGTCCAAGACGGTCAATGAGATCACCTGGTAGCATTAACTCCTCTGTGAAACCGGTATCAATAACCGCTTCAATTTTCTGTGGTGGCACTACGCCAAC
>VXXH01000383.1:1622-7784 GCA_009835515.1 Candidatus Poribacteria bacterium | reverse complement strand
TGTTCGAGAAGATATGTTGACCGTGGTTACGCCCTTTAAAAATAATCCGGCTGCGCTGGCTGGGGTTCAAAATGGGGACATTATCAGTCACATCGAAGGTGAATCTACAGCACCACTGTCTTTGAGCGATGCTGTAGATCAGCTCCGTGGTGAACCCGGGACCTCTGTTTCTATTACAATTGTACGTGAGAACGAAAGCCGTCCGATTGAACTTACGATTACCCGTGATGTCATCCGGATCCCGAGTGTTGAACACGATATTATCGGAGATAAAATCGGCTACATCAAAATTAATCAATTTCTTCAGACAACAGCAAATGATGTTGATGAGGCGCTTGCTGAGTTCAAGGCGCAGAGTACCCGTGGGGTTATTCTTGACCTCCGCTCAAATCCGGGCGGTTTACTCTCTTCGGCTGTGAATATCGCGAGCGATTTCCTGACACCCGGTCAACTCGTTGTTTACAGTAAAGGACTGGAGTCCCGTGAGGACTTCCGAGCGGAAGGGATAAAAAGAGAAAACTTTCCACTAATTGTGCTTGTTAATGGTGGCAGCGCGAGTGCCTCTGAAATCGTTGCGGGCGCCGTAAAAGATCATGGGCGCGGGCTTGTCATGGGCGATAAAACCTTCGGCAAGGCATCTGTCCAACGCGTGTTCCAGTTGCGTAATTCAAAAGCTGCCGTTAAATTAACCGTTGCACGTTACTATACACCAAACGACGTTGATATTGACAACGTTGGTATCATCCCGGATGTCGAGTCGGCATCGTTTAGTCGATCTGAAATACAGATGCAGTCGAAACTCAGAAATCACGAGAAGCTTAAAACCTTCATAGAAGAGAATGGCGACGATGTGTTAGAGAAACTCGCCGCTGCTGAACATGCCGCTCGTGATGATCTGAAAGCCGAAAAATTTCTACGGAGTTACCAACGCTTGAGCGATGCGCTTACCGAAGAGCAGATTGTTCTCAGTGATCTCGGTGTTAAATACGCGCTTGCTTTGATCACGGAAACATCCCGTGATGAACTGATGCACGATCCGCAGATCGTCGCCGCTATGAATCAGTTAAAGGTACTTGAGCTCTTCGGGAACCTAAACTAATGCCAAAATTAATGGAGATAAGCTGATGCCTGAAGTCCAAACACCGCTATCAAACTATATTGATAGCACGTGGCAAAACGCCGCGACGGACGAACTCAAGGATGCGACGCACCCCGCAACTGGGGACGTCCTTGCCCACGTCCCACTTTCACCTGCTGAGGAAGTGCATCAAGCCGCCACTGCTGCCGCCGCTGCGCTCCACGAATGGCGACGTACCCCACCCGTCCAACGCATTCAATACCTCTTTGCCTTAAAAAATCTCTTGGAAGAAAATATTGACGACATCGCGAGAACGATTACCTTGGAGTGTGGGAAGACGCTTGACGAGGCAAAGGGTGAAATGCGACGCGCCATTGAAAACGTTGAGGTGGCGTGCGGGATCCCGACGCTCATGCAAGGCACGAACTTAGAGGATATCGCCACCGGTATTGATGAATTTATGATTCGTCAACCTGTTGGCGTATGTGCTGCAATCGCGCCTTTTAACTTTCCCGGAATGATTACCTTCTGGTTTTTACCGTATGCAATCGCTTGTGGTAACACCTACATCGTCAAACCCTCCGAAAAAGTACCGCTCACGATGCAAAAGGTGTTCCAACTGCTTGAGCAGACAGGGCTGCCGAAAGGTGTGGTTAACCTCGTTAATGGTGGACGCGAGACGGTAGATGCCATCTTGACACATCCGGATATCCGCGGCATAAGTTTTGTCGGTGCCACTGAGACTGCAAAAGCCATCTATGCGAAAGCCGCCGCTAACGGGAAACGCGTCCAGTGTCAAGGCGGCGCGAAAAATCCGCTAATTATTCTTCCTGATGCTGAGCCGCAGTTCACTGTCAACGCGACAACGGAGAGCGCGTTTGGGTGTGCCGGTCAGCGGTGTCTCGCTGCATCCCTCGCACTGACTGTCGGGGGCGCACGCAATTGGTTTACAGAAGCCATCGCTGACACTGCTACGGATCGAGTTGTCGGAAACGGATTGGAGGAAGGGGTTGAAATGGGACCTGTCATCACTGCCGAAAGCAGAAAGCGAATTGAGGGACTCATTCAGGCAGGCACAGATGAAGGCGCACAGATCCTCGTTGATGGTAGGTATCCGAGCATCTCCGGTGGTGAAAACGGTAATTTCATCCGCCCGACGATCCTCAACGGGCTTAACCCGGAAGGCGAGATCGCCAAGACGGAAATCTTCGGACCCGTTTTAGGGCTTATCCATGTTGAAACGATTGACGATGCGATCGCGCTTATCAATAGCGGCAGCTACGGCAATATGGCGTGTCTGTTTACGAGTAGCGGCGCGTCTGCCCGAAAGTTTCGCTATGAAGCGGAGATCGGAAATATCGGCATTAATATCGGGGTCGCTGCCCCGATGGCGTTCTTCCCGTTCAGTGGTTGGAAGGATAGTTTCTTTGGAGACCTCCACGGTCAGAGCTGGGATGCTGTAGATTTCTTCACGCAGAAGAAAGTCGTCGTTGAACGCTGGGCGTAACGCCGCTTTTCACTGGCATGGTTTACCACGGATGCTTGTATGACGGTGCATTCACAAAACGCTCCATCCCCAATTCCAAATCAATCTCTGTATTCGGAGGCAGTTGGACGCGGAGATACATACCATTGACTGGAACTGTTTGCACCGTCTCACCGGTATTGACGCGTGTTGAAGTGAAGTTATGCTCACCCATCGCACCTGCCTGCATAATAACCTCTCTTGATGTTGTTTTATTAAGATTGACAAGCTGCAATTCCGTTGTATCCGCTGTCAGCTTGGTAACCAATGCCCCGACATCCGGTGGGAGTCCGGGTCGTTTCTGCTGTGCGTCAAAGTGCCGCACCCGTGCCACGAGTAAACCGCCGTTGTAATGCGGCAACGGACCACCACACGTGAGCTGAACGAGGCCTTCACATGTAACGGGGTTGCGCCGCTGGAAATAGGCATCCCCATAGTTTGCTGGATCTTCATCATCGTTTGCCATGAAGTCGAGCCGTGCCTGAACTTGGGAAAGGTTGTGGTTAAGGATTGCTGCCGGGTATTCGGGATATTCACCCCGCATATACGCCAACCACGCACCGTCGTGTCCACCGCTATCCTTGATATGATGCCACGCGTTGATGTCGAATTTCGATCCCGTCTTTTTCGAGATTTTCGATGCGCGTTCTTGATCCGATGAAGCCATTGACATTGCCCATAGATGCGCGACATCTGAGGCGTGCATCGGCATGAATTCAAACCAACCGTCTGCTTGCAGAGCCGTTCCATCCTCGTTTGTAATCGGGTATTGTAACCACGCCCCCGGGACGTAGTTAACCTTACCCGGATCCCCGTACTTCTGTGGAACGTAAAGCAGATCATCCTTCTCAATACCGCGTTGAATTAAAACATCAATCTGTGAGCGCGGAAAATCGAGATACGCTAAATCTCGCCAGAGCAACATCGCATTCTGCACAGCGATACCTACCGCTTGCCCAACGCTATGCCAACCATGCGGCCAACTCCATCCGTAGTAAGAGCCATACCATTTACCGTCTATATGTTCACCAACCTTACCTGAGAGTCCGACATTGTCCGGGACGATACCACCGTTTTCCGCTGTACGTTCTATCCAGGCATCAACATATTCCTGTACCCACGCTTTGTATTTTTCTTCACCAGTCAATAAATATGCATTGGTGGCAAGCGTCGTAGCAGCGAGGTTGACGATTGTGTCTCCTGCGCCTTGCCGTTCACGGATGCGTTGTCCCATGCGCGTGCGCAGTTCCTCATTTTCCCTGACAGCTTCATGGCTCCTGCCTCCCGGTATATCGTAAAACGGCATGTTGTAACCGTCCCAGGGCCAAAACGGGTGTCCTGCCAAAGCCCAAAACGCTGGTCCCTTACTCCCATTCATAGCGCACTTGATAATTTTATGTTCTGCATCATAGTTTTGTGCGTCCGGGTCTTCGTTCATGAAGAACCCAGCAAACCGTTTCGTCCGTTCCAGGTGCTTAGCGTTTGACGGGTCTGCCATGCAGAGCATGTAAAAGAGGTAGTTCCCTTCGCCTTGATGAAACCAGTCATAACCGGGTTGGTATTCTTTCACCACCATCGGGTAACCGTGACCGGAATCATAGCGCGCCATATCGTTTGTGATAACATCGAATTCCGTGTCTGCGTCAATCAAGAATTGCGCATCGCCACCGAGCATATAAAAGAGGGGCCAGTTATGGAAACTCTCATAAGCATCATCAAGTCCGTCAATGCTCTGAAAATCTGGATGTGTTGGCCAATACAACGTTCCATCTGGACGTGTGTATCTCTTCAAAGCCTGCGGAGCCGCGTCATTGATTTTATTAATCAGTTCACGTTCAAGGACTGCCCACGTTGGTGCGGTCTGGAGTTGTGTCTGTGCTTCAATCGTTGGGAACATCGTCTCTTTGCTCCTAATAGAAGTATGAAGTCTTTAGGTTGCAGTTGGTTGTAGTATATCATATTTTTATGTGTTCGTGAAATTTATGTTTTGCCTATCAGCAGGGCTATTTAGTTTTCGGTTTTTTCGTTCAATTTTAGACCCCCAGGCCCAGTAGGTGCGGTTTCCTAACCGCACCGGATCCTGAAAAAGGACGAGAAACTCCATAATTTCTTAAAACTGAATGGCTCTGTGTCTATCAGAAACAATTTGCGATTTCAACGTGTATTATGGTATAATCGCGTGTAGGTAATTATCCAGCAAATAGGGTTTGGATGTAAATGTGAAAACGGATATGCCATATACATGGTTCCCGGAGACAGAGAATGGACATCTTAGAGGTGACAGATCCTGAGATTTATGAACTTCGGACTAAAAACTTACAGAGCAAATGGGTCCGACGTATACCACGCAGTTTCTGCAGAAATGCAAACCACGCGACTATGATTACACTGCTGAGCGACATAAATGGCTAGCTGATGACCCGGATATCCTCACGATCGCAAAGCAGATTCAAGAGACAAAAGTGTTGCAAGCAAAGGAAGAACGCGTTAAAGCTGAAAGAATTGCCGCGTGGCGAAGTGGTTTATTAGAACTCACCGATATTGAGGTCTATGAACTCGGGCTTAAAATCCTTGCCGATGACCTTGGTGCTTACGGGTTGTTGCGGTTCATCACGCAGCATTTCAAACAACGCAATAGTGATCAACCTATTGGCAAGCGGCAGCCCCAGTCAGATAATGATATTAGTTTGGCACAGGCTGAGCAGATGCCAATAACCGATCCACACGATTAGCGAATGATGGAGAGTCAGACGATGAAACAGAATAAATTCCCCCCTGGCTGGGATGAGGAAGGTGTGCAAAGTGTCATTGATTATTACGAGAATCAGACAGAAGATGAAGCCGTTGCCGAGGATGAAACTGCATCGCAGAATGAATTCGGCATGTTGATGGAAGTTCTTACGGAATTGGGGCCCGCCGTATGTGAGTGGATCCTTGGAGCCTTAGTTGATAGTGAATGAGAAAACGGAGATAGTGAAGTGGTAACGCACAAACCTAAGATACCGAGTCATATTACAATCGCGGCAACGCTTACTACAAAAAACGTGAGTTAGATTATCTTGATTCTCCTATTTGAGGAAGCGGATCTCGGATACTAATTCAAGGAACAGTAAATGAATATCCGCCTTAACACCGATCGAGACACTGGCTTGCCTCATATTTATAACCATAATGTTGACGAGGATGAAGTTGAAGATGTTTTGCTAAATCCTGGCGAAGATAGGGCAGGTCGTGGTAACTCAAGAGTTGCCATTGGCCAAACAAGAACGGGACGTTACTTACGAGTCATTTATCTTCGAGATCCGAAACCTGATAGTGTTTTTGTGCTTACGGCTTATGAATTGACAGGAAAACCTTTAACGGCTTACCGCCGACGACAACGAAGGAGAGGCAGACCATGAAAGAAAATAAATTTCCCCCTGGCTGGGATGCTGAGCGTGTGCAAAGTGTCATTGATTATTACGAAAATCAGACAGAAGATGAAGCTATTGCCGAAGATGAGGCTGCATTTCGCGATGAATCTATAAACGACCAATCCGATTCCAAAAATGAGCTAAAC
>VXXH01000383.1:0-1612 GCA_009835515.1 Candidatus Poribacteria bacterium | reverse complement strand
ATTCAAGAGATAGTTAATAAATCTGCTGACGGAGACTATGAAGTGCCAACGTTTATTCAGACCACAATTTCGCAAAGTTAAGACAAGTTTTGTCTTTGAAATTCGACAGGAGTCAGATACCCTAACGCCGAATGTGGACGTTTCTGATGATACACCTGTGTGATAAAATGACCGATGCGTTCTCTCGCTTCATAGATGTCCTGATAGTCGTTGAGGTGAACTTCTTCCTCCTTGAGCGTTCGGATGAGTCTTTCGGCGTATCCGTTCTCCCAAGGACACCCTCTGCGAGCTATCGAAATCTCAATATCGTGTGCTTTGAGCACCGAGATATACGCATTTGAAAGATACTGCACGCCTTGATCGGAATGATGTATCTCCGGGACGCTTCGGTGCAGTGCTGCTTCCAAGGGTTTCAACGTCAGAGATTGCGTCAAGTGTTGACTGAGTTTCCACCCTCTGATCATGCGAGTGAAGACATCCATGAGCAGTGCGAGATAGACGAAGTGTCCCTTGAGTCGGACGTAAGTAACATCGCCCACCCAGACCTGATCGCATCGACAGACGTCAAGGGTCTTCAGGTGATTCAGCCACGGACGCAGACCGTCAGTGGAGTGGGTCGTTTGACACGCACGTTTGACTGCGACACAGAGGTTGTCTTCTTTCATCAATCGGGCAACACGGCGATACCCAACGCGGTATCCCGTCTTCACCAGCAAGTGCGTCATACGTCTATATCCGTAGGTCGGATACTGCGCAGCTAACTTCTCTATTTCTGCGCGCAGGACGTCTTCAGACGCGTCGATTTTCGGTTGATAATAGAAGTTGCTCCGGGTGAAACCGAGCACCTCGCAAATCTCTCGCACTGAGTGCTGCGTCCGTAATGCCTCAACGATTTGGCATTCTTCAGACGGGATCAACTCAAGAAAGTCAATGCTTTTTTTTGGATGTCTAACGCCACGGTTAACCGTCCAACGAGCTGCTCAAGGTGAGCAATACGCTCCGCCGCCTCGCTGGACTGCTGATCCGTCGAAGCAAACAGCGTCGCCACATTTTCAACGACTTGTTGCTTCCACTTCGAGAGCTGTTGTTCGCTGAGGTTATGTCGTCTACAGAGTTCTGCTTGGGAAGTTTCACCACGGAGTGCCTCAAGAACGACTTCTGCTTTAAACTCGGGGGTGAAGTTTCTTCGTTTGGCCATCGGAATGCTCCTTTCAGTAGATTGTTATTATATCACAATCTTGGTTTAGAGGGTGGTCTGAATTTCCGATGGCAGTACACTACATCTATCGCGGTGAGCCTGAATGTTATAAAGAAACTCCGTACTATGGAAAAGTTTCTTCAAATCTATATCGCGCACTGTTATTTGATTCTTTAACAACAGAAGATGCAGAAGAGTACTATGTTAAGACTATTAAACCTCATATTGCAAAGTTTGAAACGGAAATTTTGAAGGCAGCAAAAACGTATTTATATGAAACTGACAATGAAACTATCAGTGATTTTGAAATTTTCGCGCGACTCCAACACTATGGCTGCAAAACAAATCTTATAGACTTCACAACAGACTACCTAATTGCTCTCTTTTTTGCATGTGACAGATCTGGACACAAAG